>CAIVNT010000657.1 GCA_903907305.1 uncultured Ignavibacteriota bacterium | reverse complement strand
GCTTGCCAATACCGATATGCTTATCGCTTTCAGTAACGAAATCAAAGAATCGGGATTCAAGCACGTGGTGGTGTTGGGTATGGGGGGCAGCAGTCTTTGTCCGGACGTTTGTCGAGCGACATTCGGTTCTGCACCGGGCTTTCCGCAATTACTGGTATTGGACAGCACCAATCCTACATCAGTGCTGAGAGTAGAACAACAGATCGATCTTGCGGCAACATTGTTCATCGTTGCGTCGAAGTCCGGCGGAACGACCGAGACGAATTTGTTCTATCAGTATTTCTATAGCCGTGTTGGGACGGTCAAAAAGAATGCCGGCGAGAATTTCATTGCAGTCACTGATGCAAACACAAAAATGGAAGGGATCGCAAAGGAGAAACAGTTCCGGAAGATCTTCATCAATCCGGAGGATATTGGCGGTCGTTACTCCGCATTGTCGTATTTTGGACTTGTTCCGATGGCGCTGATCGGAATGGATATTAAGAAATTACTCCACTCCGCGGACGAGATGAGGAAACAGAGTAAGTTTGAACCGGTGCAGAATCCTGCCGCGCAGATCGGCCTGCTCATGGGCGAAGCACATAACGAAGGAATCGATAAGATGACCTTTGTTCTCTCCAAAGAGATCTCCACATTCGGATATTGGGCCGAACAATTGATCGCTGAAAGCACCGGAAAAGAAGGGAAAGGGATCCTGCCTGTTGAAGGTGAAACGATCACCGATCAATTTGATGCCAATCGTTTCGGACCGGACCGTTTTACCGTTTTCCTTCTGTTGGAGAAAGATGTGAATCTGTATTCCGGACTTCAAAAAGAACTGACACAAAAAAATATCCCATTCGCTATTGTTCTTCTGAAAGATATATACGAACTCGGTTCGCAATTCTTTTTGTGGGAATTTGCAACGGCAATTTCCGCGATCGTCCTGAAGATCAATCCTTTCGATGAGCCCAACGTCAAAGAAAGCAAAGACAACACTGTCAGCGTCATTGAAGAGTTTAAGAAGAATAACGCGCTGCCGGTAAAGAATAAAATTATCAGCGAAACGGATGCGACAGTATACGGGGAAGCTTCGTATGCAGCATCACTTACTGCGCAGTCGGTCTCAGGATTGATGAAGAAGCATTTCGCAGGGAAAAATGGAGAAGATTATATCGCATTGCTTGCATATATCGATCAGAATCCTGCTAATGAAGCGTTGATGTATTCTTTACGAGAAGAGTTGACGAAAATGTATGGACTTCCTGTTACGGTTGGTTTTGGTCCTCGATATCTCCACTCCACTGGACAGCTTCACAAAGGCGGAAAATCAAACGGAATATTCCTGATCATCACCGCCGATGAGCCGAACGATGTAACGATTCCGGGTGAAGCGTTCTCATATGGCGTATTAAAAAGCGCCCAGTCGCTTGGTGATTACCAATCATTTGCTAATAGAAATCTCCGCCTGCTGCATCTGCATCTTTCCGGCGGGATCGAAAGCGGAATTAATTCACTGAAACAGTCATTGCTCCATTGATCATATTCCCATGCATGCTCTGATCGCTTCATTACAAAACGGCATTATCGTTTCATGTCAAAACGACCAAGACGATCCATTCAATTCTCCGGAACTTGTTGCGAAATTTGCTCTCTCTGCTGCCAATGGGGGCGCCACCGGTATCCGCACCGAAGGGATCGAGAATATCTCCGCTGTTCGTTCCGCGGTCAACCTTCCACTGATCGGTATTATTGACGGACAGTTCGGCAACGGATGGATCTGCATCACGCCGGACTTTATGGATATTGAAGCCTTACTGAAGGCGGGTGCTGACATCATCGCGTTGGATGTGACACCGCGAAAACGGCCGAACGGAATGGACGGGATCGAATTCTTTCACGAAGTAAGGAATGCATACGACAATCCGCTCATTGCGGATATCTCCACATTCGAAGAGGGTATCCGTGCTGCCGAGATGGGTGCGGATGCCATTGCAACAACACTCGCAGGATATACCGAATA
Organism: uncultured Ignavibacteriota bacterium; assembly: GCA_903907305.1. Taxonomy (GTDB): domain Bacteria; phylum Bacteroidota; class Ignavibacteria; order UBA10030; family UBA8401; genus UBA8401. Next base: position 1,430 of record CAIVNT010000657.1, on the reverse strand, counting down.
CACACAAAAGACATTGACCGGCGAACCGGACTTTACGCTGATCGAAGAGCTTTCTCGCGCAGTAAAGATTCCTGTGATCGCACAGGGACGCATTTGGACGCCCCAGCACGCCACCGAAGCGCTTAAGCGCGGTGCTTTTTGCGCAGTGGCGGGAGCCGCCATCACACGTCCCCGGATGATCACCCAACGATTTGTGGAAGCACTGAAGCTCAAAACCGCGTCAACGCAGAAATAATTTGGAATAGCCGATGAAAAAAATCCTCCTGCTTCTGTTTCCCTTTTTTATGTATTCACAGTCAGTCTATCTTGCGGCGACTCATCCTGTCTATAAGTATCTAGACAAGATGGAGGCGAAACAGATCATTGTCGGGTACCGTGATGCCGTAAAACCGATGTCGCGCGAAGCGATCGCACGGTTCCTCATCCAATCCGACACGACCTCGATGCCGATGACCGAAGTTGAAAAGGAAGAACAGATATACTACAAAGAAGAGTTCTTCCAGGAGATGGAAAATATCGGTTACGATAATATCATCGAAGAACGCTGGCATCTCTATCAATACAAAAGCGAACCGGGAAATTTCAATGTCGATCTGATCGGCGGGTTCTCGTATCATGACAGAGCGGATGGAAAGTTTACTAAAGTGACCTCGAACGGATTGAGTACCTACGGATATCTCGGAAAGAATATCGGATTGTATTTTATGTTCAGGGACAATACTGAGTCTGGCACATATCTTAGTGCCTCGAATCCGTATTCCTCCGATCCTGCACAGGTGATCGCACGCAATCTTATCAGTTTCATCAATTACGACCCGATCGATGTGCAGGTGAATGTCGATTACGGTTTTCTCACCCTCTCAGTTGAAAAGATGCACAATGTGTGGGGAGCAGGGGAACAGGGAAATCTTATTCTCTCCACGAAGGCCCCGTCATTTCCTCAGATTAAACTGAGGGCAAAACTGGCGGAGAATATCGACTTCACGTATCTGCATGGATGGCTGTATTCCGACATTCTTGATTCCACCAGATCATATATTGTTCCGGATGTCTCTGGAGGATTCGGGAACCGGAGAGTTTTCCGTCAAAAATATATCGCCGCGCATATGATCGAATTCACGCCGTGGACCGGGGTCGATCTTGCCATTGGTGAATCGGAAGTCTACGGCAGCAGGAATCCCGAGCTGTTATATCTTATTCCGATCATGTTCTTCAAAGCGGGAGAGCATTGGATGTACGACACGGATAATTCTCAGATGTTCTTTTCGGCGGATCTCAATCTGGTGAAGGACCAGAATTACTACATGTCTCTATTCCTGGATGAATTCTCTACGGAAGATTTTGCACGAGCGGACCGTCAGAGGAATCAGCTGGGATTCACTCTGGGAACAAAGATCTATGATACGTTCTTTGAGAATACCAAATTGATG
>CAIVNT010000656.1 GCA_903907305.1 uncultured Ignavibacteriota bacterium | reverse complement strand
GGCTGCTTCACCAGCCTGCTGCTTTTTGCGGAATTTGCGGTAGCGCAGACCGGAATATCTCCGAACAACATTGAGCGGAACGGTCAGTCCGGATGGCAGTTCCTGAAGATCAACGGTGATGCACGGCAGGCAGCAATGGCAAACGCCTACACGGCGATCGGTAAAGGAGATGCGAGCGCAATATTCGGGAATCCTGCATCATTGGCTGATGTGAAGAATTACGATGTTCAGCTGAATGCACTGCAATGGATCGCAGACATCAGCCATCAATCTGCGGCGGTTGCCGTAAATATGGGTGAAGCCGGAGTATTCGGGATGAGTGTTGCGATGCTTGGATACGGTGATATTCCCGAGACGATCAATCTTTCCTCAGGTACAACAGGAACCACTCCGACATTGACCGGAATGAACTTCACAGCCAATGATGTTACTGCCGGCATTTCTTACGCACGAAAGATCACGGATCAACTCTCCGTCGGTGGAAACGTCCGTTGGATGCAGCAGCAGATCGCAGAGCTTTCCATGCACAACTGGTCGTTGGATTTTGGGACGATGTATCATACAGGATTCCGATCGCTTCGGATCGCGATCACTGCCCGGAATTTCGGTCCCGATTCGCGGTTTGCGGGATGGAGTGAACAGTTCCAGACTGAATCGGACAATGTCCGGATGCCTCTCGACTTCCGCGCAGGAATTGCAATGGACTTTTTTGATGAACCGGGAAGCGAGCATCTGCTCACACTTGTTTTAGAAGGTGATCATCCGAATGACGGCAGGGAGAAAATGCATCTCGGAGCGAGCTATGCATTCGATGAGATCTTTTTTCTCCGCGGAGGATGGAAATTCAATTATGATGTTCAGCGGTTCACATTCGGTGCAGGCGTCAATTATCCAATGGGCGCAACGGTCGGTTCCATTAGTTATGCATATGTTGATTTTGGAGAGTTGACTCAGGCGCATATGTTCTCTTTGGGGTTTTCTTTTTAAATAGCATCGGATGATTCAATCAATAGTGATTCGAGAATGCATCCACACGGTAATCATATGAATACGAAGAACAGAGTTGTTGTCGTAGGTAGTTACAATACTGATCTGACGATCAAAACATCGCGCATCCCTAAACCAGGCGAAACGATCATTGGGGGTGTATTCTCTGAAGGGGGCGGAGGAAAAGGTGCAAATCAGGCCGTTGCAGCAGCACGTGCCGGTGCACAGGTTAGTTTTATTGCGCGCGTTGGGAATGATGCTCTCGGTAAAGAGGGAATTCAGCATTTGAAGAATGAGGGGATAGATACCCGGTTCATCATCTCTGATAACGATGTCGCCACCGGTGTAGCATTCATTGTTGTGGACGAACGGGGAGAGAACAGTATTGTCGTTGCTTCCGGTGCAAATGCACGGCTAAATGATACGGACATCAGCGCAGCAACTGAAGTGATCGCAGCTTCGAATGTTCTGTTGGTTCAATTGGAATCACCGATTGAAGCAGTTCGCTCTTCGATCGTATTAGCACGAAGAACGGGAACGCTCGTCATTCTGAACCCTGCACCGGCACAGCCGCTGGATAAACGGTTCCTTCAGGAGATCGACATCATCACACCGAATGCAGTGGAAGCAGAGATGATCACCGGCATCAACGTGACCGGGGATGAAAGTCTTCGGATGATCTCTAACAAATTCAGAGAGTTCGGGGTGATGAATACTTTGATTACCCTCGGTTCAAAAGGAGTGTACATAGGAACGTCGACCCGCAATGAACTGATCCCTGCAAAGAAGGTAAGGGCAGTGGATTCAACAGGGGCCGGAGATGTGTTCAGCGGATCGCTTGCGGCATTCCTTTCCGAAGGACTTTCGTTGGAAAGAGCCGCATTGATGGCGAATATCTCCGCATCCATCTCGGTCACCCGGATGGGCGCACAGAATTCAGCACCGGCAAGAGAAGAGATCGATCGGAGCATGACGGGATATGTTGTGCCTGAATCCATTCCGGTTCTTTAAGATGAAAATGTTGTACAGCATTCTATTCAATCATAATGGAGGATCCAATGAATACAAAAAAACTATTTTCGATCGCTGTCGTTCTTCTGATGATGTTCGGTCAGACAAGTGTGGGACAAGACAGCAAGAATATCTCTTTGATCGGTAACTACGGAAAAGGTGAAGGCGAATCAAAAGGTGTATTTGCCGCCGGTTCCATCGTCTATTACGGACTGGGAAACAAAGTACAGATCGCCAGTTTTTCCAATCCGGCAGCGCCGTTAAAGATCGGCAGTGTTATTCTGACCGATGTCGTTGAGGATCTTGTCCGCACTTCGATCAATGGTATACAATATCTTGTCGTGACCGGCGGAAGTAAGATGTGGCTGGTGAATGTTCAGAATCCGACGACGCCGTCGCTTGTTTCAACAGTTGAAGTTGCTTCTGGAACGACCGCTGAAGGGATCGCGACGAGCGGTACATTTGCATACGTCGCCGGTGGCGGTGCAGGATTCAAAGTCTATAACATTGCAACACCTGCAACTCCGACCTTGGTTACCTCAATTGATACATTGGCATATTGTGAAAGCGTGATCATTTCGGGACAGTATGCATATATCGCAGCAGGATCTCGCAGTCACATTTTGGATATCACCAATCCTGCAGCACCGATCTATGTAGGCCGCATCAACGGTTACGGCGGATATCACCAACATATCAATGTCCGATCCGGATATGCGTATGTGTGTAATTATGATGCAAGTCTTTCGGTGGTCAATGTTACTAATCCTGCAGCGCCGGTGAATGTAATGGATATTCCTTCGGGATACAGGACTGCACGGGTCATCTTCGACGGAAACTATGCATATGTCGCGGTTGGCGATACAGGGGTCGTGATCTATAATGTTCTCAATCCCGCTTTACCGGTTTTGACGAGTAAGATCAAAACGACAGGCAGAGCTGCTTCGCTCTATTATGGAGCGATCACCATTGGTGGCACTCCGACAGGACATGTCTTTGTTGCAAACAGAAATCCTGCACCCGGTGTCAGTGCAATCAATGTGTCTGTCCCGGCTACACCAACTACATCGGCATTTCTTGCAGCGTTAGCCGCACCTTCTGGAACGGCATACATTCCATTCTACTCTGCAGGAAAAGTATACGTTGCGTACGGCACAGCCGGACTGCGTATCATCGATGTCAGTAATCCTTCCAGCGTCTCTTTACTCTCCACTGCGGATCTCGGCGGTGATTCCCGGGCTGTTGTGGTGAGCGGAAATTATGCCTACGTAGCAGCGCGCGATTCCGGTGTGTTCGTGGTCGATGTTACCAATCCAGCAAGTCCTGTAAAACTGAAAACGATCAAAACTCCGCGTGCACGCGGTATCGCCATCGGCGGGACCAACGTATATGTCGCGGCCAGCGACAGCGGAATGGGAGTGATCGATATCAGCACTCCGACTAATCCTTCCGTGATCAAATACACAGGCAGCAGCACCTACGGCGAAAACGTTGCGGTGAACGGCACGATTGCCGGTTTGACGGATTACAGCCGTATTGCATTCTATGATGTGACGAATCCTGCGGCGCCGGTAAAAAAAGGAACAACAATTGATTTCAGGACGGGCAATGAAGGATTTGAGATCTCCGGAGGTAATG
>CAIVNT010000655.1 GCA_903907305.1 uncultured Ignavibacteriota bacterium | reverse complement strand
GGCACAACTACGATCAGCAACAATATTATCGGAAGTACCGATGCCGGAACAACGAATAGCTTGTATGCAAGTTCCCAGGCAACCACTCAAACTCAATATGTCGTTGGCATCGCATCGGTAGGAAGTGGTACGGTCACGATATCCGGGAATACCATTTCCAAACTGACCAATAATCATAATGGTGTAACTGCTTCATATACGAATGGTATCAGACTGACTCAAGGAACAAATACCGTCACAAACAATACAATTAGAGATCTAACAACTGCCAATGGATGGAGCGGTTCTTCAAACACGCTTTCTATTGCGGGAATAATATTCTTCTATAACACGGCGGGAAAAGCTCAATCCATTTCCAGCAATACAATTTATAACATTTCAAATACCAATTCTACATTTGCCGGTTGCGTCGCAGGGATGTTCTTCTCCAGTTCTGCTACCGCAAGCACTGTGACTGGCAATATTATCCATAGCCTGTCGGTGACCGGAGCAAGCAGCACTGCTGCGAATATCTACGGCATAAAAGATTCTGTCGGAGTGGTAACGTATTCGAACAATATCATCACTCTTGGCGGCTCTACCAAAACGAATATCTATGGAATCCTTGATCCCGGCGCCGCAAGTCAAACGACCAGTATGTATTTCAATACAATATATATTGGAGGAACAATAGCTTCCGGATCGACAAATACATCATATGCTTTATACAATACCGCTACTTCCGGCATGCGGGATTATAGAAATAATATCTTCCATAATGCACGGGCAACAACAAGTGCATCGAGCAGTCTTCATTATGCGGAATATATCACCGCCCCAGGCGGAACGTTAACGTGTAATTATAATGATTACTTTGTGAACGGCGCCGGAGGAGTGTTAGGCTATTATGGCGCAGATATGTCGAGTTCTGTCATTGTTACCGGACAGGATGCTAACAGCGTAAACACCGATCCTTCATTCAGTTCCGCAGGCGGGACCACTGTTTCTGATTATCGTGTTGGTGTAGTACTTACAGGTACTGCGATCTCCGGTATCAGCAGCGATTTTACATCATATTCCCGTCCATCAACCCCTACTATGGGAGCATTGGAAAAGGATAATCCTGTTCCCGTTGAACTCGTCTCATTTACTGCTGCATCCAATTCTTCAGGTGTTGTTCTTCATTGGGGGACTGCCACAGAAGTGAACAATCTTGGGTTTGAAATTCAAAGAGCAATTGACAATGGACAACGGACAATTGAAAATTGGTACAAAGTAGGTTTTGTTGAAGGAAACGGCAGTACCAATGCACCCAAGTCATATTTCTATAATGATAAAAATGCCGCATCCGGAAAATATTCGTATCGACTGAAACAGATCGATCGTGATGGTAAGTTCACATACTCACAGCAGGTAAATGCTATCGTCGGTTTGCTAAACGAATTCAAACTGATGCAGAACTATCCCAATCCGTTCAATCCGTCCACTACTATCGCATATCAAGTCCCGTCAACGAACCGTGTCTCTCTGTCGGTGTATGATGCTCTTGGACGATTTGTTACATCGTTAGTGAATGACGTGAAAGATGCAGGCACATATTCTGTTCGTTTCGATGCTTCGTTGCTTTCCAGCGGCATTTATTTTGTAAGACTTCACAGCGGCAATTCAGTACAAATGAAAAAGATCCAGCTGCTCAAATAATCCCTGCATAATTCCAGCGCCGATCTTCTCCCGGAATGATCTTTCGGGAGAAGAGGGCAGAAAACTGACCGGTCATCATCCGGTAAGGATATCTCTCACTCTTTACTCAGCAAAGGATAAGGCTATTAATGAAATTGCTTAATGTTATACTTCGGTCTGTTATACCGTTTCTCTTATCTCTCATTATACTGCCGCTTGCCGTGTCCGCAAACGGTGAAGAGTATCAGGAAGGAAAGGTGTACCGTCATACGCTTTCCAACGGAATGAAGGTGCTCACAATGGAACGGCATATCGCTCCGTTGATCTATCATCAATTAACGTACAATGTCGGCTCCCGCAATGAAAAACTCGGAACGACCGGTATCTCGCACGTGGTGGAACATATGATGTTCAAGGGGACAAAAAAATACGGAAAAGGTCAGACCTCCCAGATCATCTCCAAGAACTCCGGCATCTTCAACGCGTTCACATCGAATGATATGACCAGTTACTTCGAATATCTTCCGGCGAATAAGATCGAAATCGCTATGGATATCGAGTCGGACAGGATGATGAATTGCACGTTCAATGCGGAGGAGATCAAATCCGAGATCGAAGTGATCATCCAGGAACGCAGGATGCGTTCCGAGAGCGGATCGCAGGGCATTATGCGTGAAGTGATGAACTCAATGGTATTCTTTTCCCATCCGAACAGAGATCCGATCATCGGCTGGCCGGGAGACCTTCATCATATCACCATTGATGATGCGTATTCATATTATAAGACTCATTACAATCCAAAGAATGCTTTCCTCGTCCTTGTCGGCGATTTCAAGACGGATGATATCCTGAAGTCGGCAGAAAAGTATTACGGAGTCATTCCCGGCGGTGTCACTCCCGAAGAACCATGGTCATTACAGGAAACGCAGAAAGTACGCAAGACATTCACTCTTTACCATAATGACATTTCGCAGCGGTCGTTCCGGATGGGTTTTGTCGTTCCGAATTTGAAGGACAATGACGCTCCTGCGTTACGTATGGCCGGAGCGATACTGTGTGCAAAGAGCAGGGATTCCCGTTTGTATAAACGATTGGTTACGGATAAAGGTTTGGTGGCGTCTGTTGCGGGAGGATTCGGTATCAGTAAGGATCCGACGATCTTCTCCATCGGCGCATCAATGAAACCGGACAGCAGTATCGATGATGCTGAACGGCTCATCTGGGAAGAGATCGACAATATGAAGAAGGATTCTGTGACGGATCACGAGCTGGAAAAAGCAAAGAACAAATTCAATTTTTTTCAGAAGACCAATTATACAAAGAACAAAGATCTCGGCACTCGCATCAGTCAATATGAAGCATATTATGGCTGGGAATACAGCAGTCTCTTCGCCAAGAAAGTTCTTGAAGTAAAAAAGGGAGAGATCATTGCTGTAATGAAGAAGTATTTCAATAAAGAACAGGTGACCATCGCCTACGCATTCCCGAAAGGAAAAGAAAAACTACCGGCAGAGGGTGAACAGGAAGAACAGGGGACCGATACTCAATTGCAGGACGAAGAGAGTGATGTGTTCTATTATCAAAGTCCGGAATTTCAGAACGACCTGATCGGTACGATGTCTCTCCCCGAATCCGACCAGATCGCCATCAAAGAGATCGCACCACTGATCAAAAAGATGAAACTCAAGAACGGCATCACATTATACACCATAGAAAATCATCTTATCCCGACAGTAAACATTATCGGGATGGTGGAAACGGGAGTGATACCGGAGAACCTTGAAGGAGAAAAACCGGGGATCGTCGGGATGCTGTCCGATGTGATGAGCCGAGAAACGAAGGAATTGACAACGGATCATTTGACCGAGCGGATGTCGTTCGTTCCGCTCTCGGTCAATGTGGGGGGCTCATTCAAGTCGTTCTACTTCCAGGGGAATTCTTTGGTCGAAAATGCCGATGAAATGATGAGTATTGGTTACTCTATGGTACACAATCCTGTTATCGCACCTGCACAGATAGAGAAATTACGTCCGCGGCATGTTCTTCAGGCCAGGGACCGATTGAACACCACTTCGCTTCAGGCATTCTATTATATGTATGATAAGATCTTCGAGGGACACCCGCTGACCAAGTATTTCAGTTCGGAACAGTCGGTCAATTCCATCACACGCGAGGACCTTGTTGCGCTGCACGATAAATACTTCAACCCGCGTAGTACAACGCTTTTGATGGTTGGCGATATGAGTGCTGACGAGATGAAGTCCCTTGCCGAGAAGTATTACGGCCAATGGAAAGTGAAAAGTGAACCTGTTCAGGCGATGAAGATTCCGAAAGCGAAGGAACTGAAAGGAAAATTCTTGAAGGTATTCCCGGAAAAGGATTATGCTGAATGCACGATCAATATCGGATTCGCACCGACGAACAACGTCGTCAATGATGAAGAAGAGATCATGAGCGTGATGAATCATATCATTGCGGGGAGCGCACTCACATCCCGGATCGGCATTGAACTCAGGGATAAACAGGGTCTTATCTACGGTATCAAGAGTCAGCCGTGGTCCATCAGTCTGGGTGTTGGATACTGGAAGATCAACACCAAGACCGCACCAAAGAATACGACAAAAGTGATCACCGGCATCTTTACGGAACTCAAAAAATTGTTGGAGTCGGGCGTTACGGACGAAGAACTTGAAACAGCCAAGAACAGACAGTTGGGATTGCTGCCGTTTATGGTGGAAACACCGGACGATGTCGCTCAGCGGATCTTTGAACTGCTGCAGGATAAGAAACCTCTTGATTTCTTCGACAAGAAAGCAGAACGGATCAAAAAGATCACCAAAGCGGATGTTCTGCGGATAGCAAAAAAATACTTTACCGTCGACAGATTCGTTATTGCGGTGGACGGTCCGATCGACGAACACGCACTGGATGGATTGGCGGAACAACTATAATCTGAATTGGGGGAAAGTAATCTAGAGGGAAAGGGAAACTAAAATGAAGATGAAGATTAAATATGTTAATGTTATCAGGATTGCGTTCCAATCAACAATCCTGATGCTGATAGGGT
>CAIVNT010000654.1 GCA_903907305.1 uncultured Ignavibacteriota bacterium | reverse complement strand
GTGCGATGCGGAGGAGTGCTGTTTCTAATGGATTATAGACGATATCCATAACAATCTGTCCCTTTTGGATGACCGCATCGGAAGGAAGCACATGCAAATTCACCAGCGGTTTCATTCCGACGGATGTCGTGTTGATGATGGTTGACGCGACGTCCAATTCGCGTGCAGCAACATCGTGTTCGTTCGTGCAGAAAAATTTTGTCAGGCGAAATATTGGACTGAATTCATCCACGATTTGTTTCGCATTCTCGAGCGTCCGGTTGACGATCATGATCCGTTTCGGGGAAAAGAACTTTGCCACTGCATACACCGTTGCCCGTGCGGCTCCGCCGGCTCCAAAAATGACCACGTGACTGTTCTTGATCTCTTCTGCGTAATAGGCGAGTGAGATGTAGACACCGTGCGCGTCTGTATTATATCCCAACAGCCGTCCGTTATTGTTCACGATGGTGTTCACTGCACCGATGAGTTTTGCTTCTTCGGAGACCTCGTCGATCAGCGGGATCACTTTTTCCTTATACGGAACGGTGATATTGGCTCCCCGGAAATTGAGCGAACGTAACGATGCGATAAGATTCGGAAGCATACCCGGTGAAACATCCATCACGCCGTAATCATAGTCCAAATTCAGTTTCTTAAATGCTGCAGTGTGCATCGCAGGGGACAAGGTGTGCGTGATGTTGTGGCCGATGATGCCGATATGCCGCTGATGTTCTGAGAATTTTGGCAGTTTCATGATGGAATATACCGTTTCTTCAAAAGATAAAAAAACCTAATCGTGTGATTAGGTCCCCTTGCTGTAACACAATGTTTGCATACCGCTCCGGCTATTGCTGCAGAATGGAAGCAAACTCTTTTACGGACTTCACCCCTTTGAATTCCGTTTCCAGTTTGCTCCGCAGTTCAGGATTTAGTGCTAGTGCTGTCTTCAATGATTCGACCGCATCAAGGTTCTTTTCCATAACGAACAGTACTTTTGCTCTGCTGTAATGTGAATCAGCAAACGCCGCATTCAATTCGATGGACCTGTTGAGGGCTTTCAAGCCTTCCTTGAAATATCCCATCACAAACAGTGTATCTCCGTAATCGTACCATGCTTCAAAATTGTTCGGATCGAGCTGCACCACCATCTTATAACTGAGGATGCACTCCTTCATTTTTCCCAGATTGAATTCTGCATCCGCTTTCGCATACCATAATTCAGGATACTCTCTGCAGAGTTCCACAGCACGGTTGTAATCCGTCAGTGCTTTGCGGTACTGTTCCAATGCATCATAACAACTGCCGCGTCCAAAGTAGCTTTCGTAATGGGTACTGTCGAATTTGATCGCGAGCGTGAAACATTTGATCGCTTCTGTGTAATTCTCTAATTCTTCGTATGCATTGCCGAGATTGTGGAGAGCAGGGACATCCTTTGGTTCGAAACGGATCGTCTGTTTATACGATTCCACCGCTTCGTTCAGCTTTCCGATCATGGCAAAAACATTTCCCTTATTATAGTAAGCGGAAGGGAAATTCTCTTTAATGGCAATGGCCATATCGTAGCTGTCGATGGAACGAACATGGTCGCCAAGGCGGTTCAGAACGATCCCTTTGTTATACCATGCATTAAAGTTATACGGGTCAAGATCGATATGCTTATTATAGCAGTCGAGCGATTCCTGAAGTTTGTCCATCAGATCGAGACAAAATGCGAGTTCAAACCATACGTCCGGACTGTTCGGTTCTTCTTTAACAAGGAACTTCAAAATATCGAGCGCTTCGTCGAATCGTTCAAGTTTTTCAAGGATAACCGCTTTATTCAGCAGCGCTTCGGTGTCGCCCGGAC
>CAIVNT010000653.1 GCA_903907305.1 uncultured Ignavibacteriota bacterium | reverse complement strand
GGTATCTATATGAAAGATATGCCGATCTTCCATAAATTTTTCATCGATCAAAAGAACCAGGCCCAAAACATTTACCGAAACAACATTATGACGGGGAATATCCTTCCGTTGTTCTCCAATCTGAATAAGGACGATGTGTTGAACTTCGCTTTGTTTGGAAGCATTTCTATCGATTCATCGAATAATACTTCGCTGCAGGTAAAGAATACCAATGACAAGGGTTCCCAGATCCAGATCGTACGAAATGACGAACTTCCCGAACCGACAGTAACCGTAAAAGAATTTGCGGATCAGATCGGAATCAGTGATGATCAGCGCCAAGTGGTAGATTCCATTCTCGGATCGTATAAAGAAAAACTTCAATCCGCAGTTCTGGTCAGCGAGAATGATGAGGTGGCGATCCATGCCGGTCTTGTCGATTTGAATCGCGCAATGGTCTCAACGATCGCAGCATGTCTTGAACCGCCGCAGCGGTCAAGGTTCCAAAAATTCCTTGACAGCAGAAATGCTCCATACGCGGTGGTTGCCGTCAATTCTCCCACGGTTCCTTCTCACATTATCCTGAATAAGATACCGAGAACTTCGAACGGAAAGAATTATGTCGTGATCTCTCATGGTGCCATTGAGATTGCGGAGATGACGATTAATATGGACAGTATCCGAGAGGTCGCACGCCGTCAGGAGATGCATTATCGAAAGATCATTACTGAGAGGATGGTTGCGGAACTGACCGAACGTCAGCGAAGAGTTGAAGAGAATCTTGTATCAATGGGACAGAACAGGGTCCGCGTTCAATCATCCAGCGGTGCTTTCCAGATCCATTTCGAACAATCCGCTCCTGCCGCTGTCCGTGATTATGAAACAGTAGAGATGGTTCGGCCGCGAATGCCCGAACCGGAGAGAGAAATCTATCAGCAGGTGACGGTCAGTGGCGATTCGATCTTATCATTTGAATTTCCGGCGAACGATCAGACCATGCGTGTGATGAAGCGTTTGCCGCGCGGTGAGTTCCGGTTTGTGGTCAGCGATTCTATGATGCATGGATCGAAAATGCGGTTGATGTTCAAATCATCTTCGCGGAAACGTGAATTCGAGACCAAACTGCGCGAGATGAAAGAGCGTGAACAGAATCTGATCGATCTCGACTCGCTGTTACGCGAAAGCAACGCAACATCCGAAGAGGCACCTGCGAAACCGAAAAAATCCGCCAAGGAAATCGAACTGGAGATAATAATGTAAATTGATTCCTGGGTGAATCACCGAACCCCGGCCATAATCAAGCCGGGTTTTTTTTTATTAGGACTTTTCCTTCGGCTTCTCTACATTGACGTACATTTTTTGAAAGGGAATACATGCGGTCAGTATTGTTCTTCTTGTTGATCATTTGCGTTACGGCGCATTCTGGTGATTATAAAAAGCTTCATAAGAAATCCGTCGTGGTCGATACTCACAATGATGTGCTTCTTCGGGCGATGAAAGGTGAGGATCTTGCTGTTCGGACAACGGAAGGGCATTCCGATATCATCCGGTTGCGCGAAGGAGGCGTGGATGTTCAGTTCTTTTCCGTTTGGTGCGGAGGTGATTTTGAGAAGGGTAGAGCAAACAAGCGTGCAAATGAAATGATCGATTCCCTTGAAGCACTTGTGAAAAGAAGCAATGGCCTTGCAATACAGGCGCACACATACAAAGAAGTTGAAAGGCGGATAAAGGAAAAGAAACTCGTGGTGCTGATCGGAGTGGAAG
>CAIVNT010000652.1 GCA_903907305.1 uncultured Ignavibacteriota bacterium | reverse complement strand
GACCCTCGCGCCGATGGTGCATGAATTCGGTTGGTTGTGGAATGATTGGAATAAGATTGCGGCAGGAACCGTCGCCGGGCATATATTGGAATGCGGCGGTCAGGCAAGCGGTGGAAATTATACAGGTGACTGGAAGAATGTTCCCGATCTGGCTAATATCGGTTTTCCCATTGCCGAAGCCTATCCTGATGGACGGTTTGTGGTGACGAAACATGAACATACCGGCGGACTTGTCTCAAGTTCGACAGTGAAAGAGCAATTGTTGTATGAGATCGGAAATCCGAAAAATTATATCACTCCGGATTGTGTCGCAGATTTCACTTCAATTCATCTGAACGATATTGCTCCAAATAGGGTGGAAGTTTCCGGCATCCAAGGTCACCCAGCGACTGAGTTCTTTAAAGTGTCAATGGCATATTTTGATGGTTACACGGCATTCTCCACCTTGACATATGCCTGGCCGGATGCACTGGAAAAAGCGCAGCGTGCGGATGAAATTCTCAGGTCACGATTGAAGAATTTGGGATTGCAGTTCGAAGAGATCAGAACGGAATTCCTTGGGTATAACTCTTGTTTTGGTCCGCTGTCAACACAGCCTGAAGCATTGAATGAAGTAGTGATGCGGGTCGGTGTTCGTGGAAAAGATAGGAATGCGATGGAACGGTTCAGCAGAGAGATTGCACCATTGATCCTGACCGGACCTCCGTCCGTCACCGGTTTTGCCGCCGGAAGACCGAAGCCGAGCGAAGTGATCGCTTATTGGCCTGCACTCCTGCCGAAACAAGCAGTCGTTCCGAAGGTGGAGGTCACAACGCTATGAAGATCCAATTGTACCACATTGCACATGCACGCTCCGGTGACAAAGGAGATACGGGAAATGTTGGAGTGATCGCACGGAAGCCGGAGTATTACCCATTACTGTTAAAATATTTGACCGTAGAGCGTGTGAAAGAACATTTTGCCGGTATCTGTCTCGGTGCCGTTGAACGGTTCGAACTGCCGAATATCGAAGCAGTGAATTTTCTGCTTCATAACTCTCTCGGCGGCGGCGGAACGAAATCATTGAAAAATGATGCACAAGGCAAGACACTCAGCAGCGTCATGCTGCGGATGGAATTAGAGATCAAGGAAACAATATGATGTTCGATAATGAGAAAGCGGAAATAAAAAAAATACAGGAACGCCTCACGCAACTCCGGGGGTTTCTTTGACATCGAAATCAAACAAACTGAAATAGATGCCCTCCAGCAAAAAACTTCCGAACCGAACTTCTGGTTAGATAATGTCTCCGCTCAAAAAGTAATGCAGGAGATCAACACACGTAAACTGTGGGTTGATGCGTGGACCGCCGCTAAAAGAATTGCCGATGATTCACTTGCATTCATCGATCTTGCCGAAGAATCGAACGATGAGTCTCTCCGGGCGGACATCCTTAATGAAATAACGAAGATATCTACAGCGCTTGGCAATATGGAATTCCGCAATATGCTCAGTGGGACCGACGATAAGAGTAACGCAATCCTTACCGTTCACTCCGGCGCAGGCGGAACGGAATCGCAGGACTGGGCAGAGATGCTTCTGCGGATGTATTCTCGGTGGTGTGAAAAGAATGGATATAAGATCTCTCTTGCCGAACGGCAGGATGGAGATGGTGCCGGCATCAAAAGTGCAACGATAGAGATCTTCGGTGATTATGCTTTCGGATACCTAAAAGCGGAGATCGGTGTGCATAGACTTGTTCGTATATCACCGTTCGATGCGAACAAGCGCCGGCATACATCGTTTGCGTCGGTGTTCGTTTATCCTGAGATTGAAGATGATGTTGCAATAGAGATCAACCCTGCTGATATCGAAATGGATACATATCGCGCGGGAGGAAAAGGAGGACAGAACGTTAATAAGGTTGAGACGGCTGTTCGTCTTCGCCATCTTCCGTCCGGTGTCGTTGTCGCGTGCCAGGAAGAACGTTCCCAATTCCAGAACCGTGAGCGTGCTATGAAGATGCTCAAATCCCGTCTGTATCAGATCCGCAAAGAAGAAGAGGAAGCGCGCCTCGCTGCGATTGAAGGGACAAAAAAGAAGATCGAATGGGGAAGCCAGATCCGTTCCTATGTCTTCCATCCGTATAATATGGTAAAGGACCACCGTACAGAACATGAGACAAGTGATGTACAGGGAG
>CAIVNT010000651.1 GCA_903907305.1 uncultured Ignavibacteriota bacterium | reverse complement strand
GCTGCGGGTTCTTTCACGGGAATATTTTTGCTATACCACCGTCTTCAATGCGATTGAACTTTTTGCTTCTGCAAAGAGTCTAAAGAAGAAAGGAGCTGTCCGGCAGGCGATGGATTCGCTGAAAGTGCTCGGAATCAGCCCGAAAAGTGCAAAGAATATCGGTGAGGTTGTCTCGTCTGCTAAAAAGGATTATACTACACTGATTGCAGGTGTATGTCTTGAGGCAAAGCTGCCTATCATCACATTGAGACCGAAACGATATTCGGGAATAAAAAAACTTTCGGTGGTAGCGGTAAAAGAAATGAGACAATGACAGCATCAAAAGTGGTCCTGCAGTCGGTGTTAACATGTCCTCACTGTGGCGGGAAGTCGGAAGAAACGATGCCGACGGATGCGTGTCAGTATTTTTACGAGTGTTCGAAGTGTGGAACGATCATCAAACCGCGTTCCGGTGACTGTTGTGTCTACTGCAGTTATGGATCGGTCCCCTGTCCGCCGCAACAGGAAGAAAAAAAATGTTGCTAATTGTGCAGCGGTAGTTTTTATGAATCCAATCAGTAAGGTGAAGCAGTAATGGTGAAAATAACAAAACAATACACGAACAGAGAGAGTCAATCCCTCGATAAGTATCTTCAGGAGATCGGCAAAGTCGACCTTCTGACTCCGGACGAGGAGATCGATCTTGCAAAGAGGATCAAAAAAGGGGAACAGCGTGCGCTGGAGAAATTGACGAAAGCGAACCTTCGCTTCGTGGTGAGTGTTGCAAAGCAGTATCAGAATCAGGGCCTCTCTCTCGGCGACTTGATCAATGAAGGAAATCTTGGCCTGATCAAAGCGGCGAAGAGGTTCGACGAGACACGCGGATTCAAATTCATCTCGTACGCGGTGTGGTGGATACGTCAGTCCATTCTTCAGGCACTTGCAGAGCAATCGCGTATCGTTCGTCTGCCTCTGAACCGTGTCGGCGCACTGAACAAGATCGGTAAAGCCTTCAGTCAGTTGGAACAGGAATTCGAACGTGAACCGAGTGCCAGCGAACTTGCAGAAGAACTCGATATGTCTGTCTTTGAAGTTGCGGATACGCTGAAGATCTCCGGACGACACTTATCGGTCGATGCACCGTTCGCGCAGGGGGAAGATAACCGTCTGCTCGACGTGATCCAGGATGAACGCCAGCCGGCACCCGACTCCATTTTGATGGATGAATCGCTGAAAGAGGAAGTGAAACGCGCTCTTGCAACATTGAGTGAACGTGAATCCGAAGTGATCCGCCTCTATTTCGGTCTGCACAAGGAACATTCGCTTACATTGGAAGAGATCGGCGAGAAATTCAATCTTACCCGCGAACGCGTCCGTCAGATTAAAGAGAAGGCGATCCGCCGTCTGCGTCATGCATCGCGCAGCAAGAACCTTCGATCGTATCTCGGATAACCGATGATGATGGAATCTATTTTAAAACCCCTTCTATCGTACAGAGGGGGTTTTTCTTTTCTCGTTTTGCTGGCACTGCTGACGAACATCGGCTGCGGTCCTGCCTCGCCCCGTTTTGCGGGGAAGGATCATGCAAAGCATGAAACGAAGAAAGAATCCAAGAACGGCTCGGTGAGATTCTCATCGAAAGAAGCGGAAGAGGAAGCGAAGGAAGACGACAAGAAAATCGATTTGGGTAATGCGCAGCAGCGCTTCACATCTGCGACCATTTCAGAGGCTCCCGAAAAAGAGAATGTGAAGCCGAAAGCGGAGGATATTACACCACCGGCTGGATTCGGGAAACAAAAGATGATGGATGCGATCCTCGGATGGACAGGGACCCCGTATGAGATGGGGGGGGAAACCAAAAGCGGTATCGACTGCTCAGGATTTTCGCGCGAGATCTTCCGCGAAAGCGGCGGGATGGAACTGCCAAGGACGACAGAGCAGCAGGTCAAACTGGGGACCGCTGTCGCGAAAGATGACCTGAAATTCGGAGACCTGGTCTTCTTTAACACAACGGGGAAGAATCCTTCGCATGTCGGCATCTATATCGGTGATGATATGTTCGCGCATGCAAGTGTGAGTTTCGGCGTTACGCTCTCCTCAATGTATTCGTCGTATTATAAAAAGAGATTTACGGAAGCACGAAGAGTCTTGCAGTAGCAATTTACTCATTGATCCATTTATTCATTGTCTCATTAGCCAACTCATCATGGCAAAATGATTCAATGAACCGATGGGTCAATGGACAAACGAAAAACACATTCATTGTTCTTATCTTAATTCTATTCAGCTATGGCTACTTTACCGATTTACTTATACGGCAACGACGTCCTCAAGAAAAAGGCGAAATATATCACCGAGGTGACGGACGCAGATATTCAACTCATTCAGGATATGTTCGATACGATGCACGAATCCAATGGTATCGGACTTGCGGCGAATCAGGTCGGCGAACTGCAGCAGATACTGGTGCTGGATATCTCGGACATGGAAGCAGGCGAAGGTACAAAGCCGCTGGCAATGATCAATCCCGAGATCGTTGAAGAAGAGGGAGAATGGGAAATGGAAGAGGGATGTCTCAGTATTCCCGAGGTAAGAGAAAAAGTGAAGCGTCCCGAAAAGATCACGGTCATCTATAATGACGTGAATATGGATGAGATCGAAATGGAAGCGGACGGCATGATGGCGCGCGTTAT
>CAIVNT010000650.1 GCA_903907305.1 uncultured Ignavibacteriota bacterium | reverse complement strand
TGTTCGCTCCTAAACAGAATACTATGACGTACTTGATCAATAACGAAGGGCGAATTGTGCATCAGTGGATCAAGAGCAAGTTTCCTCCGGGACAATCAGTCTACCTTCTTGAGAACGGCAATCTCCTCCGTACGTGCATGACAAAAGGAAATCTCAGCAGCGGCGGCGGTGAAGGGGGAAGGATCGAAGAATATAACTGGAATGACAGTCTTGTCTGGTCGATGGATTATTCAACGACGACATATATGCAGCATCACGATATTCATCGTCTTCCGAATGGGAATATCATCATGCTCGTGATCGAGAAAAAAACATACGCGGAAGCGATCGCGGCAGGATTCAATCCGACGAAATTCCAACCGGAGATCGCGCAGAAAGGGATGATGCTTCCCGATTATATCGTCGAGGTGAAGCCGACCTATCCGACCGGAGGAACGGTCGTTTGGGAGTGGCACACGTGGGACCATCTTATTCAGGATTATGATGCATCCAAATTGAACTACGGAGTTGTGAAGGATCATCCCGAACTGGTCGATGCAGCCGGCGATCAAAAAAATCTTCCCGCATTTTGGAACCATATGAATTCCATCGACTACCATCCGGCATTCGATCAGATCGCACTGAGCGTGCGAGGCAACAGCGAAGTGTGGATCATCGACCACAGCACTACAACGGCGGAAGCAAAAAGTCATGCGGGAGGGAAAAGAGGAAAAGGGGGCGATCTGTTATACCGTTGGGGAAATCCGGCAGCGTATCGGAGCGGCACTGTCGCCAATCAGCGATACTTCCAGCAGCACGATGTGGAATGGGTGAATCCGGGTTCGCCCGGTGCAGGGAATCTCACCTGTTTCAATAATGGTCTCGGCCGGGGAAATTACTCTACTGCCGATGAATTCACTCCGGCCGTAGATTCCGCTGGAAATTATTCCATGACCGCCGGAGCGGCGGCAAGTCCTGCCAACCTTACATGGTCATTTAAATATACACCGGTCGGTGATACCATGTACTCCGAGAATATCTCCGGTGCGTATCGGCTAGCGAACGGCAATACGATCATCTGCTCGGGCACAGTGGGACAGTTCTATGAGGTGACAAGTGCCGGACAGGTCGTGTGGAGATATGTCTGTCCCGTCGATCAATTCGGACGGATCATACAAGGAAATAAACCTCATTTGGATACTGTCCGTGCCGGTGAGTTGATGAACTCGGTCTTTAGGGTCTATAAATATCCGTTGGATTATTCAGCCTTCACCGGAAGGGATTTGACTCCGGGAACCTATGTTGAACTGTATCAGACAGGTGTCGCACAAAAAGAGGAAGGACTGCAGTCATTCCTACTCGATCAGAATTATCCAAATCCGTTCAATCCTTCAACTAATATCAGGTATTCTCTCTCTGAGAATGCACTTGTGCGTCTGACCGTATTCGATCTGCTCGGCCGTGAACTGGCGGTGCTGGTGCATACCAATGAATCCGTCGGCACTCACACTGTTACATGGAATGCGGGTCAATTCCCATCCGGTGTATATTTTTACCGCCTCTCCGCCGGAGCTTTTACAGGAACGAAAAAATTAGTTCTGGAAAAGTAACTGAGCAGACATCCAATTCAATTCTGGAGTTATACAATGAGATCAATGATCTATCCACTTCTACTGTTGACATCGCTCTTCACCGGTCTTCTCTTCTCTCAAAAAGATCAGATCCCTTTTGAATCACCTTCGGGTGAAGGGATTTTTGTCATCACCGAAACGCGGTATTGGGATTCGCTGCGGGCGAACAACGGCTATACGTTGTTTGCCGCCTCGGGAAAATCATATCTGATCGACATGGAAGGATATGTACTGAAACAATGGAATGTCGGCACGAATCCGAGACTGCTCGATAACGGGAATATCCTCGACGCGACCAAATCGGATCCGAGCGGATTCGGCGGATTCCAGGAGATCGATTGGAACGGGAATACCGTGTGGACGTATACCGAAAAACGAACGACATATTTTCCTCATCACGACTGGACCAGGATCTATAATAAAAAATTGAAAGCGAATACGACCATCTATATCGCGAACAAGAACATACCGAAGGATACCGTGCTTGCCGCAGGTGCGAATCCGGCAAACGGAACATATACGAACGTCCAGCTTGATGCACTGGTCGAAGTCGATTCCACCGGAACGATCGTTTGGGAATGGTGCTTCTTCGATCACATCATTCAGGATTTTGATGCGGCGAAACCGAATTATGTGGGTGCCGGGAAGACGGTTTCCAATTATCCGAACAAGATCAATATCAACATGCCCGGAAATCCTTTGAAGAACGATTGGCTGCACTGCAATTCCATCGACTATAATGACAGTCTCGGCCAGATCGTCGTCAACAGCGTGCAGGGAGAATTCTACATCATCGATCACGACAATACTTTCCTTGCAGGGAATCCGGCGGGGAGCACTGCTCTTGCCGCCACAAGTGCGGGTGATTTTCTCTATCGGTTCGGAGATCCGTATCGGTACGGCCAAGGAACGGCAGCGACCATTTCTTCGACCGGGAACAAACAGATCGGAGGAAGCCATGATGTGCATTGGATCAAATCCGGACTTCCCGGGGCGGGAAATATCCAGATCTTTAATAATGGAGAGTATCTTGGTGAACGGGTATCGCAGTCGTATATCTTCGAAGTAAATCCTTACTATAACTCATCCAAGGTCAATACGGGAGCGTACGTGAATCCGCCGACAGCCGGATACTACACATGGATCTATCCGAGTAAGGATGCAATGAAGGCGAACAAGCTTATCTCGAATCAGGTCGTTTGGATCTACTGTTCTAAGAATGATCAGAATTTTTACAGCACCATCGGCGGAAGTGAACAGAGACTTCCGAATGGAAACACGTTGATCTGTTCCGATACGCAGGGACATTTCTTTGAGGTGACTGCCGTCGATACGAGCATCGCCTGGGAATATATCAATCCCGTCACAAAGGACGGTATCAAGACGGTCTTCGCCGATCAATATCCGATGTACAATTCTGTCTTCAGGGCGGCCAGATATTCGAATGATCATCCTGCATTGAAGGGAAGGACGTTGACCAGAACCAAGACGATCACCGGGAAGACTCCTCAATATTTTAAACCGTCAGATTTCACTGCAGATGTTAGTCCCAACGGAAGTGAATTGCCGGCAGGATTCGTTCTGCATCAGAATTATCCGAACCCATTCAATCCCTCCACCACGATTTCGTTCGAGGTCCCGGCGACGGGGAATGTGAAGATTGAAGTATTCAACATCCTTGGCCAATCGGTAAGGGTGTTGTTGAATGAGAGCATGACAGCAGGAACTCATACGGTCCTGTTCGATGCGTCACAATTACCGTCGGGCGTGTATCTCTATCGGTGCATCACGAATGACCGCGTTGAAATGAAAAAAATGATCCTCCAAAAATAGACTTGATCAATTGAGTGCTAAGCAATTCATAAGGCATACTATGAACATGAGTAAATATCGTTATCAATACATTGTTCTCGTTATTCTGATTGTTTCCATTGGATGGAGTCAACATCATACATTATCACCTGCGGCAACGGCACCGATCACCGTGAAAAGGCTGCCCGATACAGGACAAACCACAAGTTACACATCAACATATGGTGAAGATGCCGATTATAGTATCAATATTCCTTCCTATACTGTGAATGGTAACGGAACAGTCACCGACAATAATACCGGATTGATGTGGCAGCAGACCGACGGCGGTGAAATGACCATCGAAAAAGCAGTGATCTTTTGCGATACGCTGACACTTGCCGGGTATTCCGACTGGCGCTTGCCGACCGGACTTGAATCCTTCAGTCTCCTCAATCATGACAAACTCAATCCTGCAATGGACATCACGGTCTTTCCGAAAACAACTGCTGAATACTGGTGGACCGGCGAGAGGAGAGCGGATGATGCAACAAAAGTATGGTCGACAAATTCCGGCGGCGGTATCGGTGCGCATCCAAAATCCGAAACGATCGGTGCCGGCGGAACCAAACACTTCCATGTAAGGGCAGTGCGGAATATCAAATCATCCGTGGTGGTTTCACCCCGCTTTTTGGAGAATGGCAATGGAACAGTAACTGATCGCTCGTTAGGATTGACGTGGCAGAAAAATCAATTGTTGGCGGTCATGTCTTGGGAGCAGGCACTTGCATACAGCGAATCTCTTTCGATAGGCGGTTACTCCGATTGGCGGCTGCCGAACATCAAAGAACTGCAGTCAATGAACGATGCCGGACTCACGAAACCTTCCATCGATAAAACGGTATTCCCATCCGCAGTGACGGGACGATATTGGTCATCAACTTCGCAATTCAATACTGCAGTGAACGCTTGGTTCCTTGACACGGAATTCGGTATCGTCAGTTATGATGTGAAGACAACTGCATATAATGTGCTATGTGTAAGAGGATCAGCGGAAGGGACGGTCGGAGCGGTGAATGAAGTACTGATCCCCAGCGGCGAATATGAAATGGGTGACCATTTCGGTTTTGTCGATCCAAGTCATCCGAGCGACGAACTTCCACTTCATATGGTTAAAGTGAATTCCTTTTACATGTCAACGACAGAAACAACGAACGAGCAATGCGTCGATCTTCTTAACTATGCTTACGCAAAAGGAGCAGTTGAAGTGCGCGGCAATATCGTATTTCTTTCCGGAGGAACGGATACGTTGTGTCTTTTGAATCCATTCGCATCGTACAGCAGCATCGGGTGGGACGGGAAGGTCTTCTCCATCGTCGACTTTAGAGCAGGTCATCCGCTGGTCGGCATTATGTGGAACGGGGCTGCAGTATTATGCAACATGTTCAGTCTTCAGAATGGTCTTCAGGAATGCTACGATCTGAAAACATGGGAGTGTGATTTTACGAAGAATGGATATCGTATTCCGACCGAGGCTGAATGGGAATTTGCAGGGCGCGGGGGCAAACTTAGTCCGTATTTGAACTATCCTGCCGGGAATACTATCAGTATATCCGCTGTCAATCTTCCCGCATCGGGAGATCCGTACGAGACTGGCTCGTATCCGAACACGACACCTGTCGGTTTCTATGACGGGGCATTGAAACAAAAGTCAGCATATAACTGGCCGGGGAGTGCATCCAGTTATCAAACGTCCGACGGCGCAAATGCATATGGTTTGTATGATATGCAGGGGAACGTGTGGGAATTTGTGAATGATTGGTACGGCCAGAACTATTACAGTACGAGTCCGTACGATAATCCTAAAGGACCTTCCTCAGGATTCATCATGCCGGACGGAAAACCGTATCGCGGTATGCGCGGCGGCAATTGGTATAACGGTTTGGTGGTCAGCGGAGTGAATGACGGACATTCGAGGGTCTCTAACAGAAACCCATCATACTACCGAGGACCGCAGGACCCGAATCATCCGTACTACCACTTGGGTTTCCGTGTTGTCAGAAATTACTCATCGTCGACCGGAGTGAACGGAACAATGCCGAATCTTCCGGGATCGTTTTATCTATCACAGAATTATCCAAATCCTTTCAATCCGGCAACGGTCATCAATTATCAGATACCATCGACCGACCACGTATCGTTGAAAATATATGATGCGGTCGGCAGAGAAGTAACGACGCTGGTGAACGAAGTGAAAAATGCGGGTATATATTCCGTTCAATGGAACGCAGCAGGATTATCCAGCGGAATATATTTTGCGAAGATCTCCATCCGAAATTTATTTGCTGCAAAAAAACTCGTCCTCATAAAATAATTCTGCCCCCCCCCCGATAATCGGGAAAGCATCGAATGCGTTCCGCAAATTCTCCGGAAGAACGTTATTGATTAGCATTCCGCGTTCAATCCAATGATTCGCAATTGAAGATTGCTCTTTGCTGTTCCCCCCTTCTGCTGGCAAGAATGTGCACAATATTGTGCACATTCCTAATATTCTTCGGACAATAATATCCTCCAAATACGCCAAATTTATCAAAAAATGGGTATTTGTGTTGGAATGGTTTTTGTTTTGTTTCATGCATGCCGAAAATGTGGCTGAGAGATCTTTCCATAATAATGATTGGGATATTTGTGGAAGCAAAGAAGAGTGAAATTCATCCGAGAAACATCCTTTTGGTGGATGACGATGCAACAACATTAATGATCGTTTCCAAGAAGATAGAATGCTTTGGCTATACTGTCTACACCGCTTCTACCGGCGAGGCTGCGGTGATGATGGTGGACGAGGGGACTCCGATCGAATTGGTTGTGATGGATATCTATCTCGGCAGCGGGATAGATGGAACGGAGGCGGCGAGGCAGATCGGTAAGCGGACAAATATCCCGGTGATGTTCTTTTCTTCGTACAGTGATAAAGAGACCGTTGCAATGGTCAGGGGACTAAAACGATATGGATATGTGCTGAAGAGTTCCGATGAATTTGTTCTTCACTCTTCCATCGAAATGGCGTTCGATCTGTATGATACACACGAACGATTGAAAGAAGAATTAATCAGGCGTGAGCTTTCAGAAGCGATTATGCGCGAAAGCGAAGAGAAATATCGTCTCATCGCTGAGAACACCTCGGACGGCATTACGATCTTCAATGCTGACCATCAGATCACATACTCTTCCGCCGCTTCTCAAAGACAATTAGGATATACTGAAAATGATGCCAAAACCCGGACGGCGGAATCTATCTATGCACTGATCCATCCTGATGACCGCGATTCGGTCTTCAATAATATCTTTGAGGCGATCAAAGAAAAGAAACAAGGGCTGGTCTACACGTATCGCGTAAAGCACGCTTCGGGTCATTATATCTGGAGGGAAGACAATGCATCGTTCAAGTATGACAACAAAGGTTCATACACAGGTTCCTATGTGATCTGCCGTGATATCACGGAACGTAAGAATGCGGAACAGGAACTCCTGAAGCTCAATGCTGAACTTGAACATCGGGTGTTGCAAAGGACGAAGGACCTTGTGGAAGCGAATCATGAACTGGAATCGTTCAACTACTCGGTCTCACACGATCTCCGCGCACCGGTCCGGGCGATTGATGGATTTACCAGCATGCTCATGGAGCAGTATGAGAACGTGTTCGACGATGAAGCGAAACGGCTGATGATCACCATACGGAAAAGTACAAAAAAGATCGATCAACTGATCAATGGATTGCTTTCTATCTCCCGCTTGGGAAAACAGGAATTAAAATATGAACTGGTGAATATGCATTTGATCGCTGCATCCATCATACAAGAAGAGAGTCAAAAGGTCCAGCACTTGAATGTATCATTCAATGTTGAAGAACTTCCATCTATCCAATGCGATATGGTGTTGATCCGGCAGGTGTGGTATAATCTGATCTCGAATGCCGTGAAATATTCATCCAAGGTGGTACATCCGAGGATCGCAATAGGTTCGATCGATGAAGGCGATACGATCCAATATTTTGTCAGGGATAATGGTGCGGGATTCAACCAACAATACTCAAATAAACTCTTTGGTATCTTCCAGCGCCTTCATATGAACAGCGAATTTGAGGGAATCGGTATTGGTCTTTCTACCGTGAAACGAATTATACAGCGGTTTGGCGGCACCGTTTCGGCGGAAGGTGAGGAAAAGAAGGGGGCAACTTTCCGGTTCTCGCTTCCCAAGAACTTGATGGCAGCGGAAGTATAAGAACAAATTGTTTGAGTATTGTTTTCTCTGATGTGAGCATCCATCGAGTGAGGATTTATTTGAATCCCTTTTTTCATTCAGACCGTGTAAGCTTGGATTGGAATGCTCTGTGTTGCGAATAGGCGTAGACCAATATTGAGAAAAGAACGACAAGGTCGGTTGCGGGGAAGTTTAGTGAATGACAGTCTCCGGCTCGCAATTACGTGAATAAACTGCGTTTATTCAAATATCTTCTTCGCTGTTCTGCGACGAGAAAACAAACTTTCTGTTTTTGTAACTACTCGCGTAACGTTAATAATGTTCTCATTTCCCCTAGGGTATCGTTGGCCGAATGTCCCGCACTATGGGACTCCGCCATGAGGGACTCAGAAAGCGGAGTTTCTATCGGGAATCTGAGTCATCACCTGCTTTTTTATTAATAGATCGTTACTCAATACGGATATAATCCCATATGACCGAACATTTAAAATCCAGCCGTTATATCTATCGTTTCTTTTCGATCGTTTGCGGTCTCATCCTTGTCAGCGATGTGTGTAATACGGTCATTCTCGGGTACATGTCATGGCTTCCGTTATGGGGCAGAACGTTGTGCGATACCGTTCTGACATCACTGTTCGTTTTTCCCGCTTTTTATTATTCGGGTCTCCTACCGTTAATTCAATTTCTCGATAAAAATAAACGGAATGAAGAATCGCTGAAGGAAAATGAACAGAACTATAAAACACTCGCGGATTCCGGTCAGGCGTTGATCTGGTTGTCGGGAAAAGATAAACTCTGTTACTATTTCAATTCTGTATGGCTTCAGTTTACGGGACGGACATTGGAACAGGAACAGGGAAACGGGTGGGCAGAAGGTGTTCATCCTGACGATTTTCAACGCTGTTTGGATATATATGTGCAGGCTTTCGACCGACGCATCAGTTTCAGCATGGAATATCGTTTACGCCGGCATGACGGTATCTATCGGTGGATCATTGACGAAGGATGTCCGCGGTACGACCGAAAAGGGGAGTTCATCGGTTATATTGGCCACTGTCTTGATATTGATGAGAGTAAACAAGCCGTTGAAGCGTTGCGTGAAAGCGAGGAAAAATTCCGCGAATTGTTTCTGAATATGACGGAAGGTGTTGCCCTCCATGAAATGATCTACGAAGGAGAAAAGGCAGTTGATTATCGAATACTGGATATCAACCCGGCATATGAAAATCATACAGGCCTTTCACAGAAGAAAGCATGCGGCTTGCTCGCGAGCAAATTGTACGGTACGGGAACACCTCCGTATTTCGAGGAATTTGCCGGCGTTGCGGTCAACCGGGTCCCGATATCGTTTGAGACGTATTTCCCTCCGCTTGCGCGTCATTTTCGTATCAGTGTGTTTTCTCCCAAGAAAGGATTTTTCGCAACGGTCTTTGAAGATATCACAAAACAGAAACAGACGTATGAACAGTTGCAAAGAACCGCGGGTGATCTTCGGCGTTCAAATATTGAATTGGAACAGTTCGCCTATATCGCCTCTCACGATCTGCAGGAACCTCTGCGGATGATCTCCAGTTACACCCAGTTGTTGGAGAAACGTTATAAAGATAAATTGGACGCGGATGCGAATGATTTTATCGGGTTTGCCGTTGATGGTGCGAACCGGATGCAGAAGATGATCCAGTCATTCCTGGTCTATTCGCGCACCAGCCGGGACAATTCGCCGTTGCAGACGGTGGATTGTAATGAAGTGCTTGAATACGCGAAGATGAATCTGCTGATGAGCATCCAGGAGACAGCAACACGTATCGAATCCGATCCTCTTCCTACGGTCATCGGACATTCCGAACTGCTTCTGCAATTATTCCAGAATCTGATCGGTAATGCGATAAAATTCAGGAACGGAAGAGCACCGGTCATAACGATCGGTGTTCAACAGAATGAAACTCATTGGATATTCTCTGTGAAGGATAATGGTATCGGTATCGATCCTGATTATTTTGAAAAGATCTTTGTTCTTTTCCAGCGCCTCCATGCAGTATCGGATTATCCGGGAACCGGAATCGGATTAACCATCTGCAAGAATATCGTTGAACGGCACCACGGCACGATCCGGGTTGAATCTCAGCCGGGCAGCGGCACAACATTCTTTTTCACGATCTCTTCCCAATTGAAAGCATAACTCCAATGAATATACTGCCGCAGATACAGCCCATCACCATTCTTCTGGTTGAAGATAATCCCGGGGATTCCCGTCTGATCAAAGAAGTGTTCAAGGACGGCAAGGTCGCCAACTCTCTCATCATTGCTAAAGACGGAGTGGAAGCTCTGAGTATTCTCAGAGAACCTTCGAGTGAACTCCCCGATCTTATTCTGCTGGACCTTAATCTGCCCCGCAAGAAAGGATTGGATGTTCTTGATGAAGTAAAAAGCGATCCGAATTTGAAAAGGATCCCGGTCATCGTCCTGACAACATCGAATGATGAAAAAGATATTCTTAAGAGTTATGATCTGCACGCCAGCGCATATTTGACAAAACCGGTGGATCTGAATGAGTTCATCACCGTTATCCGCAATCTGGAAAATTTCTGGCTTACACTTGTCAAATATCCTCCGAAAAGAAAATCATGAACTTGATCACGGTTAAAATACTGTTGGTAGAAGATTCTCCCGGAGATGCACGCTTAGTCAAAGAAATGCTCTTGAGTGAACGGCACTTCAAACACGAACTTTCTCATGTCACCACGCTGCAGCAGGCAAGGGAGTACCTGTCGAATACTGTTCCCGATGTGGTACTTCTTGATCTTTCCCTTCCCGATGGTCAGAACAAGACCAGCGCGATCAATTTGATCGAGTCATTCAATGTTGTGCCGGTCGTGATCCTTACAGGATTGGATGATGACACCGTCGGCATGGAATCCATTCAGCGCGGCGCACAGGATTATCTGATCAAAGGACAGGCAGACAGTAAATTGATGGTTCGTGTCATCCGGTATTCCATCGAACGGAAACAAGCAGAACGCGAAAAAGAAAAACTCATCCGCGAGCTTCAGGAATTGTTCTCCCAAGTGAAAACACTGCGAGGTCTGCTTCCGATGTGTACTCGCTGCAAAAAGATCCGCGATGACCATGGGGAATGGGTGGTGCTGGAGGAATTCATTCAAGAACATTCCAATACCGATATTTCCCATGGCATTTGCCCCGATTGTGCCAAGGATTCCTGAAGGACGCGAACACTACAGTCATTTTATTGATGGGGGAACTGTTTTCGCTGCTGTTATGGATGTTCTTTCGTGGATGCCGACCAAATAGAAACTGAAAAAAATCTTCCCCCTCATCTTCGTCAGGAATCATGACGCCCCCGAAACGCGAACGTTGAATTCATTCGATCCCGTATCTGCTCATTTGAAGTTGATGATTCAAAATGGCATATTCTATCGCCATTATTTCATATGAAAGAACTGACCCCGTTGAAAATTCCATCGTCTTTTCGTTCTATCCTACTGATCTGTTTTTCGATTCTAACAGTAGCTGCCCAGCATTCGACAGCGAAGAATAATGCGCTATGGATCTGGAATACCCGGCAGATCATCGATCAGCCGGAGTGGAGGGATTCTCTTCTGAGCGTGACCACTCAACTCCACATCAACACGCTCTTTCTTTATTTCTCGTATGATATTTCCGATGACGGCGATACGGTCACCCTCTACCAAAAGGATAGTCTAATTTCGCTCCTTTCGTGGGCTAAGGCGAATTCGTTCAAAGTGCATGCCCTCGCTGGCGAACCGGAATGGGCACTTCGTCCGAATCACAACAGACCGCTCGCATTCGCTCGTGAAGTGATCAAACTGAGGAAGGAGACCGGAATGCCGGATGGGATCCAGTTCGATATTGAACCGTATCTGCTCCTTCCGTTCTCTCTGCCACAGACGAAACAGCAGCTCATCAGCGATTGGATCAACGGCGTATGGAAAACAGGAAAACTTATCCGCGAACAAAGTCCGCTTGTCTATGGTATTGCAATCCCGTTTTGGATGGAAGACACTATCACAATCGAGAATATCACGATGCCGATCGGCAAGCATCTCAGTTTCCTGACGGACTATCTTGCCATCATGGCGTACAGGAGCAAAGCCGAAGGTTCAGCAAGCGTGATCTCGTTTTCGGAGAGGGAACTTGAATGGGCGCAGCAGGCGCACCGGAAGATCTATATCGGGATCGAGACGATGCGGCTGGGAGGGTCCACAACAAATTATCTGTGCGAAGTTCATCCCGATACATTTGCGCAGAAGATCGTTCAATCGTTCGGCGATTATGCGGATTTCCGATTCCGGCGCAGGAAGATCTCCGTGGAGATGGTCAACGGTAAGATGCTCATCGGGACGGGGGGAAGCGATATTCCCGATCCGGAACTGTCGGAATTTCGGAAGGGCTTGATGCAGAGTTTTGACGGGACGGTCATCACTGTTACGGCGAAACAACTGGCGGCCGAAGTAAGGAAATCCGAGCGATTGGAAGGAGTGACTGAGATCGATCTTGGCGAAGGCGCGTTTGCTCTTCGTGTCGTTACCGAAGAATTGAAACAATCCACAATGTTCAATCTGTCCAAAGATGAATTCTATACAGAATATATGACACTGTTGAAATATGCAGCGCAATTCCCCGAGATAGAAGGGATCGCTGTGCATCATCTCAAATCCGTACGGAAGTTCTTACTTCAGTGATCCCACCTACATTCTTATCCGTGCAGATCCCCTTTTTCCCTGCCCGCTCTACGAGTCGTAGACCGTCTTTGTGGCGGGCGTGTTCTATTGCTCTTCTTTGTAACTTTGTGTGAGTTTTGTTTTACGCTTTGCGGACGGTCATAATGCGACTTGGGCGCTGCGGAAAAGTTTCGAAGATGGCGACGTTCGTGATACCGAGTTCTTTCACCGCACTGGTTGTGCAGTCATGCGCCAGTCCATTCGTATTGCACTGCCTGCTGATGTGGGCAAGAGCGAATACTTTGGGAATATTTGTTGACTGCTGAATGATCCGTACGACCGCTTCCGCACACTGCTCGTTGGATAAATGTCCTCCGATGCGGATCCTGTCCTTCAGCCATATGGGACGCCCGGACTGTTCGAGCATCTCTGCGTCATAGTTGGATTCGATCACGATCACATCCGAATCTGCCATATGTTCCACCGCCGATTCGGTCACTTCGGCCATGTCGGTCGCAACACTGACCTTCCTTTTTATTCCACCCGATTCGTCGATGACCCAATATCCGAAGCATCCTCCGTCCGAATCATGCGGCACTTCAAACGCGTGAACGGTAAATTCCGATATGTTAATTTCGGGTGTCGTGAAGGTGTGAAGAAAATTCTCTTTGCGGAGGGCGTCGACGGATCTATATTTTTTCACTAACGGAATTTCGATCTGTGCCGGACAATAGACGGGAATGCACAGTTTGTGTAGATTCCGGACTGTCGTTTCATTCACATGGTCGCTGTGGATATGTGTGATGAAGACTGCATCAAGCTCGCGTAATGAAAGACCCAATTCCTGAAGCCGTTCTGTGAGATATACCGGTCCGTGTCCGCAATCGATGAGAACTGAAGTCGTGTCATTCCAGATGACCGTTGAATTGCCGCCGCTTGAACTGCCAAGCACGCAGACGGAAAGATGATTCTTCATAGATTGTTTTGACGGGTGATATTTTCTTCGCGGTACCGGTCATAATATAGACCGTATCGGTGAGATCTACAATGGAAAATGTTTTTTCTTCATGCTGCTCTGTTCTCGCCCCTGATCAGCGTTTGATACCTTT
This sequence comes from uncultured Ignavibacteriota bacterium, assembly GCA_903907305.1. Lineage (GTDB taxonomy): Bacteria > Bacteroidota > Ignavibacteria > UBA10030 > UBA8401 > UBA8401. The sequence continues at coordinate 63 of CAIVNT010000650.1, read as the reverse complement.
ACTACGACAAGATTGATTGTTACATTACGGAGCATTGCTGTCGGCGGCACAGTAAGTTGATAT
>CAIVNT010000649.1 GCA_903907305.1 uncultured Ignavibacteriota bacterium | reverse complement strand
TCCTAAATAGAAATAAATTATCACATTTATAATACATGCGAAAATTATCCAGAATAATGTCCAAAATATTGATCTCTTCAACGTCATGATCATTTTACTCCATTGTTATTGCCGGGAACGGCAAAGACTGCATCCAGGATTGTACCGTCTACCCATTCAACAATTGCAATAACATCTTTCTGCGAGACAGCCGGTGGCTCGGGTTTCCCTCCGCATATTTCCTCCACTTCGTTTTGAATGTCGGCGATCGTACGAAGAGGAAGCGTACTGTGTGACATATTTTTGATCAGATCTTTTCTCAATGGATTGATCGCGATCCCTCGTTCCGTTACAACAACATCAATCATCTCCCCAGGTGCGCAGAGCGTCGTCACCCTGTCAACAATGATCGGCACTCTGTCTCTGAATGAAGGGATCGCAAGGATCACACATCGGCCAGCAAGACAATCCTGCCACCCGCCGATGCCGTGCAGAAGATATCCATCCGAATGCGTAACAACGTTTGCATTGAAATTGAGGTCCACTTCCGTAGCACCGAGAACGACGGCATCGATCATGGAAGCAAAGTTCCCTTTCCCGTGAAAATTATAACTCGTGAACGGTGATGTGCTGACATGATGCGGATTTTCGCGCAACGAACGGACCCCGTCCGTGTCGAACGCCTGTCCATCCAGAATATAATCAGTCAATCCTTCTTCAAGCATTTCCGTGAGATATTTCGTACTGCCGCCGCGGACAAATCGTGCCTTCACTCCTTTTTCTTTCATCTTTTCTTTTAACAACTGCAGAAAAGCAAGATTGATACCGCCGGCACCGGCTTGAAAAGAGAATCCGTTTTTCATGATGCCAGCTTCTTCCACGAACCGAGCGATGTATTCGGCGATCAGGATCCTGTCCGGACTTTTCGTGACCTGCGTGGTTCCGGAAACTATTTTGGAAGGATCTCCAAGTGAATCGACTGTAACAACAAAATCAATATTGTTGCCCTGAATATGCCAAGGAACACATGGAAACGGCACAAGATTATCTGTTACAACAATCACCCGGTCGGCATATTCAGAATCGCCGAGTGCAAAACCGAGCGGACCGCACGCGGATTTTCCGGTGACGCCGTTCGCATTACCGAACGGATCAGCGGTCGGCGCTGCAATTACTGCAATATCGATCTTAACATCACCGTCCTGAATAGCCCGATAACGACCTCCATGAGAACGCAATACTCCCGTTCCCTTCATCTTTCCCTCAGTAGCAAATCTCCCGAGAGGACCGTTCATGCTCCCTTCAATGTGATGGATCGTGCCGTCCTCAAGATATTTGATGAGATAATCATGACATGGAAAAGAAGCACTTGGGAACCATCGGATCCCTTTCACTCCCATCGATTTGATCGTATCGAAGAGAAGATTGGTAACCATATCACCGTTGCGAAGATGGTGATGAGTGGAGATCGTCATTCCGTTCTTCAGTCCTGCTTTTTTCAGTGCCTCTTTCAGATTCTTGACGACCTTATTTCCGTCTGCCGGATAATCTACGTTACTGCGAATTGGCGGAGTGGCGGCTGAGTGCTCAGGCCGATGCTTATTGATCCCTTTGAACGGAATCACCGGAGCGCCGTTGACCACTGTCGGGACTGAACGTCCTGCTGCATTTTTAACGAATGGTTGTTTCACTTGTTTTGCCATAATACGATCTATGAAAGTTTCTGCAGTGACAAAATATGCTGCGCACGTTTTACAACCGGAGCATCGATCATCTTTGAACCCAAAACGGTGACTCCGCTTCCGTTCCGTTGTGCCTCGCTGAATGCATCCACAACACGCTGTGCATATTCAATCTCGCGGGATGTCGGTGCAAATCCTTGATGGATCAGTTTGATCTGCCGCGGATGGATGCATCCCTTTCCCTCAAATCCCAGTGACTTCGCTTCAATGATACTTTCCATCAGACCGGCATCATCATTCACATCCGAAAAAACTGAGTCGAGCGCTTGAATGCCGGCTGCCTTTGCCGCGTTTATCACAGCACTTCGGGCAAAAAGACTTTCTCTGCCAGCGACGGTCCGTTCGACACCGATATCTGCAGTATAATCTTCCAATCCGATCGAGAGTCCGCAGATCCATTCACTTGCCGTTGCGCAGCGCTGCCAGTGCCT
>CAIVNT010000648.1 GCA_903907305.1 uncultured Ignavibacteriota bacterium | reverse complement strand
GGTTTTGAGTATGTTTCTTCTCCTTTCCTGCGGGAAAAAGGAAAAAGAAGAACCGGCTGTTACCGCAGGTACGCCTGTCACCACCGGGAATCCATCCATCACTTCGTTGACGGAATACCTGGAGATGAACGCAACGACGGTCTTTCTGAAAAAAGAGATCCTTCGTTCACCATTCCAGGGATTTGTGCAGCGGACATTCAGGAATTTCGGCGACCGCGTCCATAAAGGGGATGTGATCTTTCAACTCATCACCAAAGAAGGGGCGGCGGCGGACAGCGTCTCTCTATCGCCCCATCAGCAGATGTTCCGCGGCAGCGTAGAGATCAAAGCATCGTCGGACGGAGTGTTATCGGAATTGAATTTCAATGCTGGAGATTTCGTTTCAGAAGGGGAACAGTTGGCAGTGATCGCAAATCCGCTCTCCGCAGCTGTATTGCTGAATGTACCGTACCAGCTCAGTACAAAGATCATCATCAATGCACACTGTCTGCTGGTGCTGCCAAACGGCAGAACTTTGGACGGAACGATCGTACGTGCGCTTCCAAGTGTTGATGCCGTAGCACAAACTCAGTCGTTTGTCATCCAGTCCGACGGACTGCACGACATTCCCGCCAATGTGAATTTGATTGTAAAGATCCGCGACCGGGAAGACCGCCGTGCCGTTGTCATCCCGAAATCTGCAGTGCAGACGATCGAAACGCTCGGTGAATTCTGGGTGATGAAACTGATCGACGACAGCACCGCCGTGAAGATGACGATCGGCAAAGGGATCGAGAACGACAGTCTGGTGCAGATCATCTCCCCGGCAATGAAATTGGATGACAGGATCATAATTGACGGTGCATACGGTCTTCCTGATACAGCGCGTGTGCGGCTCAGCCATGAATAATATTTTCACACACTATAAGAATCCTATTCTCGTCATCCTTCTGATGATGCTCCTCGGGGGATTCTTTTCCCTTTCACACATCCAGTCCGGTCTCTTCCCCGACATTACCTTCCCGAAGATCAAGATCATTGCAGACAATGGTCAGCAGCCGGTGAATAAGATGATGGTGACAGTCACTGTTCCGCTGGAAAATGCTGTGAAAAAAGTGGAGGATCTGAATCTTATTCGCAGTACCACCAGCCGAGGAAGCTGTGAGATCTCCGCATTCCTTAATTGGAATGCCGATGTTGATCTGGGAAAACAGCGCATCGAAGCACGCATCAACGCCATCAAGGAGATGCTCCCGCCCGATGTGAATATCACCGTCGAAAAAATGAATCCTTCCATCCTGCCGATCATGGGATTCTCCCTTGAAGGCGATCGAAAAAGCCGCATCGAACTCCGACAGATCGCCGAATTCACCATCAAACCGTTCTTCTCACGCATCAAAGGGGTCTCGGATGTTGCCGTGATCGGCGGTAAAACGAAAGAGTACCGCGTCACGATCGATCCTGTGAGGATGAGTCAGCTTGGATTGACTCCGCAAAGTATGTTCAACCAGTTGTCCCAATCCAACATCATTTCCTCCAACGGTTACCTGAAGGACTATGACCGGTTGTATCTTTCGGTGACCGATGCCGCGATCGATTCCAAAGAGACGCTCGAAAATACGGTGATCAGTAATTCGTCAAAACGGATGATCCGTGTGAAGGATGTTGCCGTCGTGGAGATCGGCGAGGTAAAAGAATATGTGAAGATCAATGCGAATGGAAAAGATGTTCCGCTGATCGCGGTTCTGAAACAGCCGAACGCGAATCTTCTGGAAGTGGTGGACAGTGTCCGTTCACAGCTCCGTGAACTGTCAACGATCCTGCCGAAGGGTGTTGTGCTGAGACCATATTACGATCAGGCGGAATTCGTCGGCGATTCCATCGGAAGTTTGAAGGATGTTCTGTGGATCGGACTCCTCCTTGCCATCATCGTCAGCATTCTCTTCCTCCGCTCGGTGAAAGCAAGTTCGGTCATTTTGCTGACGATCCCCGTAACGCTCGCGCTGACAATGATCATCCTGTATGCGAAAGGAATCACGCTGAACATCATGTCCATTGGTGCTATTGCCGCCGCGATCGGACTGATCATCGATGATGCGATTGTCGTCGTGGAACAGATCCACCGCACGCACGAGGAACATCCCGACGTAAACAGTTTTACGCTCGTATCGAAAGCGATCCGATATCTTTTCCCCGCTATGGTCGGTTCATCCCTCAGCACCATCGTCATCTTCCTGCCGTTCGTCTTTATGAGCGGAATCGCCGGCGCATATTTCAAAGTGCTCGCCGATACGATGATCATTACGCTGGTCGCATCGTTCTTCGTTACTTGGATCGGTCTGCCGGTGATCTATATTCTTCTGTCACAGGAAACGCATACAGTACAATCACAAGCGGTATCGGCAAAGCAGCAATCGTGGATTCATTATTTTATCACAAGACCGGTCATTGCCTTCTGTTTTGTCGCCGCACTCATTCTTTTTTCTATCATCGTTGTGCCGATGCTGCCGTCGGGATTCCTTCCGGAGATGGACGAGGGTTCGATCGTCCTCGATTTTTCCAGTCCATCCGGCACATCGCTGGAAGCGACGGACAAGATGCTCGGTGTTGTGGACGAGATCCTCTCCCAAACACCGGAAGTGGAAACGTTCTCCCGCCGGACCGGAACGCAGATGGGATTCTTCATCACCGAACCGAATCGCGGTGATTATCTGATCCAATTGAAGAATCGGCGGGAGAAAACAACGGATGAAGTCTCCGACGGGATCCGTAAAAGAGTTGAGACCGCCCTTCCTTCGCTGCGCATCGATTTTGGACAGGTGATCACCGATATGCTCGGCGATCTTATGAATTCCGTGCAACCGATCGAAATAAAGATCTTCGGGGATGACAAAAAGATACTCACAACGGTATCAGAGCAGATCGCTGAGATCGTGCAGAATACGCGCGGAACCGCCGATGTGTTCAACGGTATCACGGTTGCAGGACCGGAGATCAGCATTCGTCCGAAGAACGCATCGCTCAGTCGTTACCTGCTGACTCCGCAGGATTTTCAATTTCAGATGCAGACGAAAGCGGACGGTATCAAAGTCGGCTCGATCCGCGAGAAGAACCGTCTCGTCGATATCCGCATGATCGAAACTTCCGGCCGCGGTTCCGTGAAAGATCTGAAACATACCTCAATCTTTTTACCGGACGGCAGAATGAAACCGATCACTGAATTCGCCGACATTCTGATCAATCCCGGAGTCGCGGAGAATGAACGCGAAGATCTGAAGCAAATGATCGCCGTTACGGCTCGCTTGGACAACAGGGATCTCGGCAGCACGCTGGATGAATTGCAGCGGACCATCTCCACCGGCATCCATCTGCCTCCGGGGGTTCAGATCGTTTACGGCGGTTCCTTCGCCGAACAGCAACAGGCATTCAAAGAACTACTGGTGATCCTGATGCTCGCGGTCCTTCTTGTCTTCACTGTGATTTTGTTCTTGTTCAGGAAAGTAAGTGTCGCACTTTCGATCATTTTCATTGCTGTACTTGGAATGGCGGGAAGTATCGCCGCACTCTTATTCACCGGAACACCGCTCAATGTGGGAAGCTACACCGGCATAATAATGATCATCGGCATCATCGGCGAAAATTCGATCTTTACGTATCTGCAGTTCAACGAATCACGGAAGCAAGGATTGAAACGGGACGACGCGATAGCATATTCCATTTCCACCCGCCTTCGTCCGAAACTGATGACGGCATTATGCGCCATCACCGCACTTTTCCCGCTGACATTAGGGTTCGGTACCGGCGCACAGCTCCACCAGCCGCTGGCCATCGCCATTACTGGAGGATTAATCATCGCCCTTCCCCTGCTGCTGATCGTCCTGCCGACGATCCTCCGCGTGATCGAGAAAGAGGTACCGTCTGCTGAACTGGATTGATCCGAAAAAGAAACATCTTTCTTCTTCAGAATGTATTTAGAATCAGTTTCTATTTTAACGATGTATTCGGTATTTGCCGCTGTCATTCATTCACATCAATAAGAAAGGCCATATGAAAACAAAATATCTCTCCTCCGCACTGATCTTGATCTTCGTTCTCTCGATGAGCGTGTCCGCTCAAAAAGAAGCGAAAGCAATGAAGACGCCGAAGAGTGTCACTGATGCCTTTGCAAAATTATATCCCAAAGCAACGGATGTGAAATGGGAAAAAGAAGGTGATGAAGAATTCGAAGCGAACTTCAAGGATAACGGCACCGAGATCTCCGTTGTGATGGATGATGACGGAAAATTACAGGAGACAGAGACGGTCATTTCGATCTCCGATCTGCCGAAATCCGTTGCACCATACATCGAAAAAAAATATGCGGGATACACCGTCATCGGCGCCGCAAAGATCGTCAACGCCAAAGGGACAGTAACATACGAGGCTGAAATAAAGAAGGAGGAGATCAAAAAAGAAGTGATCTTCAACCAAAACGGAAAACCTGTTGTGAAGAAACATCTGAAGAAGGAAGAGGACGAGAAAGAAGAACACGAAAAGAACTAGTGCGTTTCTGAAAAAATATCATCGCTCTCCTTGCGAACCGTTTTTGCGAATCAATCCTATAAAAAGGGACTGCTTCGTCCTCCAGAAAAGCAGGACTCTTCGCAACGGCGTTGAATGCAACATCGCTGGTCATCCCGAATGAGTCGCACTATTTTCTCGACTATACAGCCAAAGTATCCGGTGATATGAAACCATCTTTGGCTTATCTGGATTCTTCAGTCGCTTTACTCCTTCAGAATGACTGTGACTGCAATATCATCGGGCAACCTGAGGGAATCCTCATTGTTTTTATCCAACTGAACGAACGGTCCGGATCATACTCGTTGTGATGATAACGGTGTGGCGGAGAATATGAAAAATATTATTAGTGATATAATAAGAGAGAGCCTTCTGCTCTCTCTTATTATAACCGTAATTCCATATAAACAACTCCATCCAGCGGATTATGGTAGTAAGCCGGAACTTCCGTGAATCCAAGACTCGTATACAACGCACGCGCAGTCTCCATTCTTTGCAGTGTATCCAGTCTCATCGTGTGATAACCGATCTCGATGGCATCGCCCAGGACCGTCTTCGTGAGATATTTACCGATCCCTTTTCCGCGGAATTCTTCGCGCACATACAGCCGCTTCATTTCGCAGACACCGCTCTCTTCCATCGGACGAAGAGCGATGCAGCCGGCGGCCCGTCCGTCACACTCTGCAAGATACAGACGGCCGGACGGCGGCTCATATTTTCCAGGAAGCGCGGCAAGTTCTTTGTCAAATCCCTGAAAACACAAAGAAAAATTGAGCCACTGCTGATATTCCAGAAAAAGTGTGCGGATCGTTTCGATCTGCTCAGCCGAAGAGGCTGGTATGAGTGAAAGTGTATCCATAGAAGAAAGGAAAAATGAATGACCTCGCAGCAACCTGTGAAGTTCTTTGTCATGCCCGAATGTCCCGCTCTTCGGATTCCGCTCGGTGCGGGATTTGCCGTAGTTTGCATTCCGCGGTCACGGCATTCCATAAAGCGGAACATAAAGCGGAACATAAAGCGGAACTTCTATCGGGCATCCACGGAATAGATTCCCGCTCGAAGAGTCGAGTCTTCGACTAAGAACATGCGGCCAACGACCCCGTTAGGGGAATAACATCACGACGCAAGCCCGCCTTTGGCGGGCAAGTGTCGGATCTACGACCTCGTAGAGGGTATTGAACACAAGTGATAATAAAGAAGCCGCATATGAACTGCGGCCTCAACAATAGTTTTTTTTTATTTGAGAGATCAGTTGCTGCGGACCGGACGCATCTCAGGTTTATGCGGCAGTTTTTCGTTCCGCATTGCGGCATCATAGGCGAACGCAGCCATCAGGACTGATGCCTGCTTCAGATCGTCTTCCTGCACACGGTCAGACAGATCCATGGTCGTATGATGTGTCCGCGAATCATACTCAAGCGGATCCTGAATGAACTGGAATCCGGGGATCCCGACGGCATCGAAAGACAGATGGTCCGTACCGCCGGTATTCTGCAGTGTCAGCGTGGAGGCATCAAGATCCTTGAACGGCGCCAGCCATATTCTGAAGATCGGCCTCACCGCTTCGTTCCCCTGCATGAACACGCCGCGCACTTTGCCGCTGCCGTTGTCGTTGTTGAAATATGCCGCCACATTTTGCGCGTCGGGCTTCACGGAATCGCGCGTTCCGAAATGTTCCTTCACATAGGCTGCGGAGCCGAGCAGGCCCTGCTCTTCCGCTCCCCACAAACCGATGCGGATGGTCCTGCGCGGCTGCGCGCCGGAAGCTTTCAGAATGCGCAGCGCTTCAAGACAGACCGCCGAACCGGTGGCATTATCCGTTGCTCCGGTGCCGCCGTGCCATGAATCATAATGCGCACCGATCATTACGATCTCATCTTTCAGATCCGTTCCCGGGATCTCGCCGATCACGTTGTACGAATCCTCATCCTTGGTCCCCATTGCAACCTCCAGTTCAATTGCCAGTTTCACCTTCTCCCCTTTTTGCGCGAGACGGACGAGACGGTTATAATGTTCTGCGCCCACTTCGATCTGCGGAGGCATCGCGGGTGCTTTGCTGCTTTGAGCCGAGACACGGAACGGAGAACCGAACGCCGTGTCCGGATGATTCGGAACATATGCCTGCTGCACGGCAACACTTCCTCCGATGTTCCGTGTGGAGAAGGTCGACGTCAGCACTCCGGCAACATTTTCTTTCATGAGCAGCTGCCATTTTTCATAGACAAGCATTGCCGCTTTCCGTGCTGCATCGGGAAGACGGTTTGGCCGCCCGCCGCGGCCGCGCTGCATATCTGCATTCGCCATTTCGAGCAGCGATGAATCGGATTCCCGTGAAGAGAGCGCTTTCCAATATGCATTCACTGTGCCCGGTTTCGACAGCAGAACGAATTTTCCCTTCAGCTTTCCTTTATATGCATCCAATTGACTGAGTGAGTCGGCATCAAGATAGACAACATCCGCTTCAACGCGTCCCTTCAAACCGGACGACCATGCTTTCGGATACGATGTCAGCGGCTGCACCTGACGCCCGAGGATTGTTGCAGAATATTTCTTCAGCTCCCAGCTCTTTCCGAACGGACCCCACGGTTCAAGATGGGCGTTCTGCAATCCGAGTTCCTTCATTTTTCCCACCGCCCAGTTCGCCGCTACCAGATACTGCGGTGAACCGGCAAGACGCGGACCGTACACATCGGCGATGTTCCAGAGAAGATCCATCACCTGGGACTTATTCATCCCTTCGGTGCGGATATTCACCATCATTGCGCTGTCCACTTTTTCCTGGGCTGATACAAACTGCAGACACAGTATCAATACAACAAATCGAATCATCTGTTTCATGCTGCTCCTTTAAAATTACGTAGGACACCTATGAAAGGCAATGCTGTCAAGATAAGAGTTTAGAATGCTTCGGCGCGTGTCGCAATTATTGTTCATCCTGCCTACGGCTCGTAGAGAGAAAGTCCCGATTTGTTGTTTAATCGGGACGCACCGAAGGATGATATTATGGATTGCGACACTTGCTTAGCATGAACAGTTGCTAACCTGACGGCATTGCCCTGTCAGGGTGTCCTACAATAAAAATTTGAGAAAATTATTTACTGTGCCTGCAGACTATCGGCCGGTGCCGCTGCTTGTTCTGCGGGGAGTGGTTTCTTCACCGGCACAGGAACTTCACCGATCGAATTCAGAAAATCTTTTCTCATATTCGCGGCAACCCGCACATCGGATCCGTTATGCCAGATCTTTCCGTCCCACATACGTGATTCGATCTTGAACTCGAATTTCTTCCTATCCGGTGTGAACTTCGCCACGATGCGGATCTGATACCGCTCGTTCTGGATATCTTCCGTGAAGTATGATTGACCGTATGCTGAGCGGACGTAGCCGTCCTCCTTGGAGATCATCTCCAGTTCGAATTTTTTGGTGATGATGTAGATAACGCGCTGCCACGCATCTTCATATTTATAGGATGGTTTGACATCCATGGATTCCCAATACTGCCGGTTCATCTGCATGAACGAGTCGGGAGCTCCCAAGCCGCAGCCTGCCAGCAGGAGCATGAAGGGAAATACTATTGAGCGATAGATTCGGTTTTTCATAGGTTTCTCCATGAAGATCAAAAGAAGTGAGTGTGGGAATATATGATTTTTCATCACGACACACCAAATGTTTATCACCGTTAATCGGGATAATTGTAATGAACATCCAAGATAATGTCGGGATGGAGACTTTTTGCAACAGGACAGGTATCACCGATCTCTTTCAGGCGCGCCCTATTATAGAGCGGTATTCCGGCCGGGAATGTGAAGACCACAACCAGTGTGGCGATACGCCGTGGTGCCGTGGTGCTCATATGCTTTTCAATGGCGATACGCGTTCCATCAAGATGTACGCTCAATTGTTCTTTTTGCGCAATGATCCCCATCGTAGTGATCATGCAGCTGCCGAGTGCGGTCGCTACCAGATCGGTCGGTGAAAAACTTTCCGCTCTGCCAAAGTTATCCTTCGGTGCATCGGTTATAAATGTCGTTCCGCTGTTGTCATGCACAGCTGTGCAGCGAAGTTCACCTTGATAAACTATGGAGATCGGGACCATGATTATTCCTTTTCAAAATCGATATTGCTGCGGTATTCCAGAATATTGTTGTTTGCGCGGACTGAGGATTTTGAGAAACGAAGATATCTCTTCACAAAACTCAACCGTTCCAATCCGTACTGCGATGCCGGGATCGGGAAAACGATTTCTGAACGGAGTGCCGAGGGTATCAACACGGGCTTGATCAGATCCGTGGCTTGGAGAGGGATCTCTGTGTAATACGGCAGGTTCAGTCCAAGCAGAGTAATGGTCACTTTTGTTTTTAGCATCACCGTCTTCGGCACAGGATTCAGCTGCAGATAATCGGAATCCGCAGCGCTGACAACAAATTGGATCTGTTCGTTCAGATAAAAATGGATCTGCGGCGATACACCGGCCGTCACACCGGTATATTTTCCGGAGGCTTTGATCGTCCCTGTCCCTTCGATCTCCATCACGGCATCGACAACATTGTTCGTAAAACTCGTGAACGAGAAATTTTTCAGATCGATATCCAATTTACCGGAATCGATATCAACATAGTTCGTATAGCCGATGCCGAGGATAGATTTATCCTCTTTCCATAGCGGACGTGTAGCCAGAAAATCAATATGGATGTCCGATAACGAACGGTTGGCAACCCGCGAGAGCAGTGTATTGATGGCGGATGAACGGGTCTGTGAGATCAGGTCGTGTCCTTTGGGAAGAGGTGCGGCAAAGACAGAGATCCTCGAATCAAGCGTATCCAGTTCCTGTTTCAATTGAGCGATGGTACTTTGTGATTCTTCGATCGACGGGATATTTGCGGACGAACTGCATCCTGCAAAAAATATCACAATAAGAAACATAACTGCGGCAATGGTCATTTTCATTTCACCACCCCCACTTTTCTGATATTCATCGCGAGAAATAATTTCTCTCTGAAGATCTGTACTTCTTTCAGCACCAGAGAATACTTCAGTGTCTGCGGCGGTGTAATGATATTCATATTCATTCCGCTCCGCACCTGCACGACGGTCCCCTGCACAGGGAACTGATTGTTGAAATCGACCGGGAATTGTATCGGCGGCAACTGGTCACTCATGGAGGAAAGTTTCATCGTCACAATATCCTCAATGATGCCGCTGAGTGTGGAGATCATTCCCGCAGCTTTCACGTTCGGCACCACATTAAAGGGCTCAAGTCTTGCGTAGAACCGTCCACTGTCTATCTTGAACGCGAGAATGCAGTCCATCAGCAGATTCACATCCACATCGTACTGATGATTGAAAGCCGCAAGGGATATTGTTGCGATCGCAGAACCGTGATACAGTTTCACGCGGATATTTTTGATGGAGTACGTCGTGAGCGAGTCGAGCCAGCCGGATGTGGAATCGAGCTGCGATGCTGCTTTGTTGAGAAGTGCTTCACTGAAATAGAACGTAAGATCGGCATTGCTGAGGGAATCTCCTTTTGCCATCCGTTCCGTAAGACGCTGAGCACCCTCCTTGCGGATCTGCAGCACTTTTGCTTCGCGCGCCTTCTGGAGTTGCTCTATGTTGATATTGGCGCCGGCGAATGGACGGACGATGAAGCAGCCCTGGAAGAGCATTGAAGCGTGAAGAATAAGAAACGCGCTGATAAAGAACGGCGCGAGAACACGGAATGGTGATCGTGTCTGCGCGCCGTTAAATGATTTTTTAATGATCACATTATTTTTTTAGTTTACTGCTGAACTCCTTTTTGAATTTACTCAATTTTGGATTTATTACCATCATACAATATGGCTGATAGGAATTTTGATTGTAATAATCCTGATGATACTCTTCCGCCTTATAGAATCCTTTGAACGGCGAGATCTCCGTCACGATCGGATCGTCCCAGATCTTCGCCGCATCGGTCTCCTTCTTCACTTCTTCGGCTATGTATTTTTGTTCCTCTGAATGATAGAAGATCGCCGAACGGTATTGCGTTCCGGCATCCGCCCCTTGCTTATTCAATGTCGTCGGATCGTGCGTCTTAAAGAATACTCCCAGCAATTCTTTGAACGAGATCTTTTTCGGATCGAAGGTCACTTGGATCACTTCCGCGTGTCCCGTCCTGCCGGTGCAGACCTGCTCGTAGGTGGGATTCTTCACTGTGCCGCCCGAATAACCAGACTCCACTTTTTCCACACCTTCCAACCGCTGGTAGATCGCCTCTACACACCAAAAGCATCCTGCTCCAAGCGTTACCGTTTCCAGTTTCTGTTCCATTTTCTTCCCTTTCTCTGTTGATGTGTGCTGCCCAACAGTAACCAAACTTACTGTCAGCAATAAGAACAATATTGATTTCATAGTTTTTCCTCCGCTTTCAATAACGCAATTTTCTCAATAAAAATTCTCACAAATCAGTAACATTTTTGGCTCAATTGCGTGAGAATTTTTTAATAAACAAGACTTTTTCCTCTTAAAATCTTCGTTTTCCTTGATATTGCTCACAAAATGACAAAATTAGAGAATTCTAATTGGTTACTACGTTGTTCTGCGTAGTTTTTTAGATACATTGAAAAGCCCAAAACGACCAAAAGGTCCGCTCCGACCACAAATTTTATAACACATAATTAAATCACTTTCAGGGGATACTATGAACGAAGTGCTCTATACGACCGAAGATCTGTCCAAGATGTTCCGGGTCGGCAAGTCCACCATTAAACGTTGGACAGATGAAGGAAAGCTTCAATGCTTTAAAACTCCCGGCGGACACCGAAAATTCAAAACGGCGAACGTGCGGGAATTTGTCACTCATTATCACTACGAGGTCTCCTCACCGGTTCTCAATTTTGTGAAGGAATCAACTGAACCGAAAAGCTTCATCTTTGCACGTAACGGTCAGACGCCGGCGGAAGACTGCTTCACTGATGCGATCAAAGGACGCCGGTATCCGATCGAGCAGGCATTTTCTTCGCTGTATGCAATGGGAATTCCACTTGCTGCCATCTTCGATCAGCTGCTGACACCGGTCATCCGGATGGTCCACACGAAATTCCAACATCAGTTGATCTCTTCTATGGAATTTCAGATCGCTAAAAACACACTCACCCACTCTATAATCCACTTCACTGATCTCATACCGAAATCCGACAAACGGGAAACGGAATTGTACTGTCTCTCCGTGAACGAAGGACTGACTGAAGTGGACTTGAAAGCGGTAGAGCGGCTTCTGGAAAATATCGGCATGACCGTGTACAATCTCGGCAACGTGCTTACCAAATTTGCCGCTGTGGATATTGTGAGCCAGTGCAAACCGGAAGACGTGTTCGTTGTGCTCTCGCTCGATCATTCGTCCGACGACATTATCGGCCAGTTCAATGCGCTGACCGCAGGAGTGCAGGCATACGGCGGAAATGTCTACACCTCAAACTTCTTTGAAGAACAACAACCCGCTCAATCGAGCCCGACGAACTCCAAACAGCTTCATTCATTCGCCGAGATCGTTGAACGCGTCACAGAACTGGAAAAAGCGTAAAGATCCATTGTTCAAAAGAAATATAACAAAGGAAATGCTTATGAAGACCATGCCGAACCGAACAACAATGAAAACAACTTTCGCTCTGCTCTTTGCTCTGCTCTGCCTGATGAACGTTCAGTCATTTGCACAGGGAGTCGGGATCAGCGAAAGTTCCATCACGCCGGATGCCTCGGCGATCCTGGAATTGCGGTCGACCACAAGAGGATTCCTCTTCCCGAGGAATACATCCTTGTCGACGACGGCTGCAGGTTTGTCGTTCTATAACTCATCCACCTCCAGACTGAATCTGTACAACGGTTCTGGCTGGCTCGAGCTTCCCGTAAAGACGGATCATCTCGGCGTGTTCGGACCGACAACATCGGCGCAGCTGCTCGGCGTATTATCCGATGAGACGGGAACTGGTTCACTGGTCTTCTCGATCTCCCCTTCGTTCACAACGCCGAACATCGGCACAGCAACGGCAACAAGTCTTAATAAGCTTTCCATCACCGCACCGGCAACAGGCTCCACCCTCACCATTGCGGATGGAAAGACGCTCACAGCAAGCAACACGCTCAGCTTTACAGGTACGGACGGCTCCACGCTCAACATCGGCGCAGGCGGAACGCTCGGCAGCAACGCATTCTCTTCCTCCGCATTCGCACCTCTCACATCACCGACTTTCACGGGAACAGTGACTGTGCCGACTCCATTCACACTCGGTGCAACTTCGGTCACAACAACCGGCGCGGAATTGAATTTTGTTTCCGGCGTCACTTCATCCATTCAAACACAGATCAATACAAAACAAGGCACGTTGACAAACTCTGCAGGACTCGCCGGCGCACTCTCCGACGAAACAGGAACAGGCGCAACGGTCTTTGCAACATCACCGACTTTGACAACGCCGAATATCGGCGCTGCTACAGCAACAACAGTGAATAAAGTTACTGTAACAGCTCCGGCAACGGGTTCTACGCTGACGATCACAGATGGAAAAACATTGACATCCAGCAACACATTGACACTTGCAGGCACGGACGGCTCCACGCTTAACATCGGCGCAGGCGGAACACTCGGCAGCAACGCATTCTCTTCCTCCGCATTCGCACCTCTCGCATCACCGACTTTCACGGGAACCGTGACCGTGCCGACTCCATTCACGCTCGGTGCAACATCCGTCACCGCAACAGGATCGGAATTGAATTTCGTTGCGGGGGTAACATCCGCTATTCAGACGCAGATCAATGCAAAACAGTCCACACTGACGAACTCAGCAGGACTCGCCGGTGCACTTTCAGACGAGACGGGAAGCGGTGCCGCGGTCTTTGCAACATCACCGACACTGGTAACGCCGGTGCTGGGCGTAGCATCTGCAACAACCATCAATAAAATCGCTCTCACCGCGCCGGCAACCGGTTCCACGCTGACGATCGCGGATGGAAAGACATTGACCTCCAGCAACACATTGACGTTGGCAGGAACAGACGGTTCCACGCTCAACATCGGCGCAGGCGGAACACTCGGCAGCAACGCGTTCTCGTCCTCTGCTTTCGCAACGCTCGCTTCACCGACATTCACCGGAACAGTCACTGTGCCGACTCCATTCACACTCGGCGCAACATCCGTTACTGCAACGGGCGCGGAATTGAATTTTGTTTCCGGCGTCACGTCCGCAATTCAAACACAGATCAATGCGAAACAGGGAACACTGACAAATTCTGCGGGACTGGCGGGAGCACTTTCCGATGAAACAGGAACGGGATTGTCTGTGTTTGCAACGTCGCCGGTATTGACAACGCCGAATATCGGTGTCGCAACCGCAACCAGCGTCAACAAAGTGACGGTAACTGCTCCTGCAACTTCGGCAACACTGACGCTTGCGAACGGATCAACACTGGTCACCTCCGGTGCATTTTCAACAACATTGACTTCTTCAGCAGCAACCAATGTCACACTGCCGACATCTGGCACACTCTACGGTACAGCGGCATCGTCTATCACCTCTGCAAATCTTAGTGGTTCGTTAAGCGATGAGACGGGATCGGGCGCAGCGGTCTTTGCAACGTCTCCAACGTTAACGACACCTGCACTGGGTGTGGCGACCGCAACATCGGTGAATGGTTTGTCGCTCACGGCGAACGCTATCGGTTTCGCTGTTGCGGGCGGAACAACATCAAAGACGCTCACCATGAGCAACACTTTGACACTCGCAGGGACGGACGGATCCACATTGAACATCGGAGCCGGTGGAACACTCGGCAGCAACGCATTTTCTTCCTCCGCATTCGCAACTCTAGCATCACCCACTTTCACCGGCACGGTAACTGTTCCGACTCCGTTCACGCTCGGCGCAACATCCGTCACCGCAACAGGAGCGGAATTGAATTTTGTTTCCGGCGTCACGTCAGCAATTCAAACACAGATCAATGCAAAACAGTCTACACTGACGAACTCAGCAGGACTCGCCGGTGCACTTTCCGATGAAACGGGATCAGGATCGGCGGTCTTTGCAACATCACCAACACTCGTTACGCCGGCTCTCGGCGCGGCAACAGCAACATCGGTGAACGGATTGGGATTCACCGCGAATGCAACCGGTTTCTCCGTGGCTGGCGGTACTGTCTCAAAGACGTTGACATTGAGCAACACGCTGACGTTTTCCGGAACCGATGGTTCAACGCTGAACGTGGGAGCAGGCGGAACGTTGGGAGCTAATGCATTCCTTTCGACATCGTTCGCACCTTTGGCATCACCGACGTTCACCGGTACTGTAACTGTGCCGACTCCATTCACACTCGGCGCAACATCCGTTACTGCAACGGGCGCGGAATTGAATTTTGTTTCCGGCGTCACGTCCGCAATTCAAACACAGATCAATGCAAAACAGTCTACACTGACGAACTCAGCAGGACTCGCCGGTGCACTTTCCGATGAAACGGGAACGGGCGCCGCAGTATTCGCCAACACACCAACACTCGTCACTCCCGTGCTCGGTGTTGCATCAGCAACAAGTGTCAACAAAGTTGCAGTGACCGCTCCTGCAACAGCAGCAACTCTGACGCTAGCAGACGGTTCAACGTTAGCAACATCTGGTGCGTTCTCCACGACATTAACGGCTTCAGGAGCAACAAACGTGACACTTCCGACAACGGGAACGTTATACGGAACAGCGGCAGCGTCCATTACATCGGCAAATCTGCTCAGTTCAATCTCCGATGAAACAGGAACCGGCGCGGCCGTGTTTGCAACATCGCCGACACTCGTCACTCCCGTGCTTGGTGTAGCATCAGCAACAAGTGTCAACAAGGTTGCAGTGACCGCTCCTGCAGCATCAGCAACATTGACGCTTGCCGACGGATCGACCTTGGCGACATCGGGAGCGTTCTCCACAACATTAACAGCATCTGCGGCGACCAACGTGACACTGCCGACGACAGGAACATTGTACGGCACCGCCGCCAACTCCATTTCATCGGCGAATCTTCTCAGTTCGATATCCGACGAAACAGGGACCGGCATAGCAGTGTTTTCGACATCACCGACGCTTGTAACTCCCGTACTCGGTGTTGCATCGGCAACAACTGTCAACAAAGTTGCCATCACTGCACCCGCGACAGGTTCTACTCTTACTGTTGCCGACGGTAAAACGCTCACCGCAAGCAATACACTCACCTTCACCGGAACGGACGGTTCCTCTGTTGCATTCGGCGCAGGCGGAACAGCCGCCTACACAGCGAACAACCTGAGCGCGTTTGCCGCCACAACATCGGCGCAGCTTGCCGGCGTGCTTTCGGATGAAACAGGAACGGGTGCGGTCGTATTGGCTGCGAATCCTTCATTAACAGGTTTCACGTCGACCGGTGCGATCACAAACATCAATGCCAGTTCAAACTTTGCAACCAATATCAACACCGGAACATCCACAGGTGCTGTGAATATAGGAAATACATCGAACAGCACCGGCGTAAATATAAGCACCGGTCCTGCTGTTGATGCATTAACAACTCTTGGAACGACTGGTTCTCAGGTCTTTGCTTCATCCACAACAAATTCTGACAAGATCGCTATTCAGCCGCAAACAACCACGGCAACAGCAACATTCGAAGGAACGATCACGTCGGATGATCTGACGGCAACAAGAACCTGGACGTTTCCCGATGCTGACGGAAGAATAGCGCTTGCTCGGAACAATTGTTCGACAGCCGATCAGACGATCAACGCAGCAACAACAGCTCTTTTGACCGGATCAACAATTGCCATTCCATCGACTAATCTTAGAATCGGCACGGTCTTTAAATTCAGAGTGACTCTTTCAAAAACCGCCGCCGGTACGGCGGCAAATACTTTCACGTTCAGGATCGGAACGCTCGGAACGACCGGAGATCCTGCGATCTGCACGTTTGCCATGCCGGTTGGAACAGCGGTAATTGATGTTGGACAGATCGATGTCACTATAACGATCCGCGGTCCGATCTCCGCAGCCTGCATAGCACAAGGACACTTGTCCCTTAATCACAATCTTGCAACAACAGGACTTTCTACGATCGGTGTGAACGTCAATTCAACATCGGCGGCATTCAACGCAACAACCGCCAACCTTATTGCAAGTCTTTCTTGTACAACGGCAGCAGCGACCGTGCTAACATTTCAACAAGTGATCGTTGAAGCGATCAATCTGTAAAAGGGATACGAACTTCCATAACGAATGATTTTCAGAAATAACATATCATCCATCGTCAAGATAAAGAGCCTCTCATCTCTGAAGAGCGCCGTACTTTGTCTTGCCTTGGTGATCTTGAGCGTTGAACAACTCTCCGCTCAGGTTATTTCCACATCCGGAACCGTCTCCATCAATAACATGAGCGGGACGGTGATCGTCACGAACACTGTCGAGAATAATTCCGGTTCTACTCTGGACAACGGCGGGACCATTACCACGGCCGATTTGACGAACGCTGGAGCCCTCCAGGGGAACGGAACCTACGGAATTTCCGGCGCATTCACGAACTCCGGCACATTCACTATCGGCACAAGCACTGTGGATCTCAACGGCTCCGGTTCGCAATCCATTCCCGGCATCAGTTTCTATAATCTTACAAGCAGTTCGAGCGGTGCACGCACGCTTCCCAATGGCG
>CAIVNT010000647.1 GCA_903907305.1 uncultured Ignavibacteriota bacterium | reverse complement strand
CGTTCCGTCGCTCATCTTCGGACGCATGAATCCGATGGAAGGATCGAAGACATTATTATAGTATTCGGACCGCTTCATGTATTCGTCGTATGTCTTCAACTCACCGAGTTTCTTTGCCATCTGCGCGATGGCCCAATCGTCGTATGCATATTCCAAAGTTTTGCTAACGGATGAAGAATTCTTGTCTTCCGGCACATATCCCATGCTCATGTAATAGTCGAGTCCGTCGTAGTATTTCTGTTTCGAGGTCGCGACGGCGGCTTTCAGTGCGCTTGCCGCATCGAACGGAACATTCCCTTTCACCACGGCATCGGCAATGACGGAAACACTGTGGTAACCGATCATGCACCAGTTCTCGTTCGCATAATGGCTCCAAACTGGGAGCATGTGATGAACGCTCTGATCATAATGCGCCAGCATCGAGCGGATCATGTCGCCGTTCCGTTTCGGCTGAATGATATTGAACAGGGGATGGAGCGCGCGGTATGTATCCCACAATGAGAATGTGGTATAATTGGTGAAACCATCCGCAGTGTGAATGTTCTGATCGAGTCCTTTATATTTGCCGTCCACATCCATATAGACGGTTGGACCAAGAAGCGTATGATAGAGAGAAGTGTAAAAAGTCTCGGCATCTTTTTGTGTGAGGAGTTCCGCATTCACTTTGCCGAGTTCGGTGTTCCAGCGTTCCTGACTTTCCTTTCGGGTGCGGTCAAAGTTCCAATCGGGGACCTCGGCGGAGAGATTCTTCAATGCTCCTTCGGTGCTGACCGGTGAGATCGCGAATTTGATAATGATCTTTTCATTCTGCTCGGTGGAGAAATTGAAATACGCGCGGATGTTCTTTCCCGCCATTTCGGGAAAATTCGTGCGGACATCGAACTTTTTCCAGAATCCCCGATAGATACTCGTATCGTATTTTGCATGACCGTACGAAGTGAATGGTTTGTTGAATGTCATTGCGAAATAAACGGTCCGCGTTCTACCCCAGCCGTTCGTCTGCCGGAAACCCGTCACCAGTGTATCGTTCTCCACACGGACGAACGTCCAGACATTCTTCGCATCATAATTATAGATGCCGTGCATCAGGTCCAGAATGATATGTGCAGAATCGGACTTCTGAAAGGTATACTGATGCACACCGACCCGTGTTGTGGCGGTCAGTTCGGCGGTGATATTGTGATCGTCCAACTTCACTTTGTAATATGCCGGTTCGGCGGTCTCGTTGAAGTGGGAATAACGGGAGCGGTAGCCATTTTCGGGATGATCGGCTGTGCCGGGATTGAGCTGTAGTGGTCCTGTAGTCGGCATGATGAGGAAATCGCCGAGATCAGAGTGACCTGTTCCGCTGAAATGTGTGTGGCTGAATCCGACGATGGTCTTGTCCTCATACTGATATCCGGCGCAATACTGGTATACTTCCCCTTGATATTTTCCGTTCTTCTCATAACTGAGTGTATCGGTGTCCGGACTGAGCTGAACGGCACCGAAAGGAACCGCTGCACCGGGAAATGTATGTCCCATGCGCTGTGTACCGGTGAGCGGTTTCACATATTGAATGAAATTCGTCTGTGCAAAGACAAGAATTGTGCAAAAAAGAAAAGAAATCAAAAATTTCATTTCCATACCCGATATTAATGATGTGAACAAAGGGTACAGTAAAGTTGAACAAAAAACAATGAGTGCATTGAAGAATACTAATTAGCAATAGAACACGGAAAGAGCGGATTTTCACAGATAAAAATTAAGGAAAGCTGAGAGAAATTGACAGTTGACAATTGAAAATTGAGAATGAAGAGCAAAGAGCAATTGATAGTTGAAAATGGACAATTGAAAATGAAAGCAAAGAACCAAAAGCATAACAAGAATAAACCATTTCTTGGGAGGGCATGTTTGAAGACTAAATCACAGAGAAGGGGTAGCTCAGAATAAGTTTGAGTGAACCGTTCGCTTGGAGCGAACGGTTCACGATGTGAGCAATGCTGAATTGCATAAAATGCCGTAATTCTCCATATTCAACGTGAGAATTCTATCAATAATTAGGGAATCCAATGCGAACGATTGTCATGTTCTTGTCTGTCCTTTTTATCAATTGTGAATTGTTCGCTCAGAGCGGACCGAACACCGGAGCGAATGCCGATGAACAATATACCTTCTATTTTAAGAAGGCGGATGAACAGCTCGGGAAATTCCAGTTCGAGGAGTCCATTAAAAGTGCGCAGGAAGCGCTGAAGTATCGACCGAAGGATCATCTTGTGCGCGCGATGATCTGTCTGGACTATTACGAGATCGCTGAAAAATTGGATGTGAAGAAGGATGATGAGAAACAGTGGAAGCTTGATATCTACGCGAAGATGGTGGGCATCGCGAAAGATGGAATGAAAGCGGCACCGGACAAAGGGGAATGCTATTTCATGCGGGGACTCGCCAATGCGCGCATGTCCACCACGAAAGGGATATTATCATCGCTCTTCTCTGCGAAGCAGATCGAAGAGGATTGGCTTGTTGCGGTGAGCCGCAAGAGCGATTACGTGACTCCGAATGGGGAGAATCTTGAAGCAAGTGCGAATATTGCGCTGGGAGTG
>CAIVNT010000646.1 GCA_903907305.1 uncultured Ignavibacteriota bacterium | reverse complement strand
GAATCTCTCTTCGATGACAATCTCTCCCGTTTTTCCAAGACAGGGTGAGACAATCACAATTTCTGCCTTGCTGAAGAATCGTGCATTGGCAGGGAAATACTCAGGATCAATCTCACTTTTTGATTCTTTGGCGCTTATCACGAAACAGTCCTTTAACACTGACTTCAGCATCAACGATTCGCTGATGATCTCGGTACAATATCCATCGATCACTCCGGGGAGACATCCGCTGAGAATTGAATTGCAATGCAATGGAGATGAGGACATAACGAATAATTCACTTTCTTCAATCATTATTGCAGGATATCGACGGCGGACATTGCTGATCAATGAGTTCATGTATCTTCCACCAGTCGGAATGCCGGAATGGATCGAGATTGTCAATAATAGTCCTATCACAATCCCGCTGAACGGATGGAAAGTATCGGACGGCGGTTCGACGAAAGCGGCGATCCTGCCATCCGGTAAAAAGATAGAACCGGGAATATACTGCATTCTCACTACAGACACCAATGCGTTCAAGAATTTTTATTCTACGCCGGTTCAATTGCTGCAGGCTTCATTTTCTTCGTTGAACAACGGGGGCGATGCCATAGTATTGTTTGATCAGACAAATTCCGTGATCGACACACTTTCCTATCTTCCTTCCTGGGGAGGTTCAACAGGGCGATCGCTCGAACGGGTCGATACTGCAATGGAATCTTCACTTCAAACAAATTGGCGAACATCGATCCATCAGGACGGAGCCACACCCGGAACCATCAACTCCGTTACACCAAAACAGCACGATGCCGCGTTGACAAGGATAACTACGGATCCGCTTTATCCGATCGCGGAAAAGGAATGTGAAGCCATTGTTACCGTCCGGAATATCGGAAAGGAAAGATTATCGAAAATAACAGTTTTATTGTATCACGACATCAATGCGGACTCACTCGAGACAATTGATGAATTGATTCTACTGAAGAATATCCCTGATATCGAGCCGGGTGATTCAACGAATATTCGCCTCACCATTCCTTCGTTGGCGCAGGGAGTCCACAGAATTGCTGCCACAATCCGGACCGAGCGGGATGATGATTCCACTAACAATACGCTTTTCTATTCTTTCGTTTCGGGTCTGGAGCCGTACAGTATCGTGATCACTGAAATACTGTATGCGCCTGCAGGAGACATCCCGGAATGGATCGAAGGATACAACAGAACTTCAACATCCGTCACTCTTGACGGGTGGAAGATCTCTGATAACGGATCAACCAAAGCACCGCTGATCGGCGGATGGATGGTAATACCGCCACATTCTTATTTCATCATCACTACGGACACGGCACAATTTCTTGCGACGTATCAGCAGAATGTTCAAACATTCCAAGGATCATTTTCGAGCCTGAACAATACAACGCCGGATGCCGTAGTGTTGTACGATGAGCGCGGGGGACGAATGGACAGTATTTTTTATCATCCATCCTGGGGCGGACAGAACGGGACAACGCTGCAGCGTTTCGATACCGAATTATTTTCAGCGGATTCTTCCAATTGGCGCTCATCGTTGCCGAGTCCCGGCAAAGAGAACAGCGTTGCACGAAAGGATGTCGATGCGGAGATCGCGCGTGCAGCATGCACTCGAAGTCCGGATGGTATTTCCGTCCGGGCAACGGTCCGTAATACAGGACGCAACGTGATCGAAGGAATAACTGTTCGGATCTACCATGATGCAGAAGGAGGCGGAAATGTTCAACACAGCGAGATACTGACATCAGAACAGGTCACGTTTCTTTCACCGAACGATTCAGCAGTCATTTCATTCGACTGGAAGACGCCGCTTCATGGGAAACAGAAACTGATCGTTACATGCGAACTTTCCGGCGATGAAAGGATTGAGAACAATACCGGTTATGGAACCAGTTCACTGACATTTCCACAACAGTCATTCGTGATCAACGAGATCATGTATGAACCGATCGCGGGAAATGCAGAGTTCGTGGAACTGATGAACCGCAGCACCGATACGGTGGATGTTGTGGATTGGAAACTGCTGGATCAGCCAAGTTCCTCGGGAAGCCGCGCAACGATGATGCTTTCCGATTCAGTCTTACGGATTCCTCCGAACGGTTTCCTGGTCATCGCCTCCGATTCGTCATTCTTTGCTCAGTATCCGGATGTGGATAGACAGTGGATCGTCATCCGGAATTCGCTCAGTCTGAGCAATAGCGGTGAGGATATCGTCCTTGGTGATCTGACGGGAACGCAGATCGACAGCGTCCACTATTCACCCCAATGGCATTTGCGGAATATCGCCGCCGCGGGACGTTCCCTCGAACGGATCAATCCTTCGCTCCCATCGAATGACGGAAAGAACTGGAGTTCATCAACATCGCATCAGAACGCAAGTCCTCTGCGCGTTAACAGCATCTATACAGCAACTGCAGCAGCGCACTCTTCCATATCGTTGTCGCCCAATCCATTCTCACCGGATAATGACGGATTTGAAGATTTTATTTCGATCAACTATTCGCTCCCCACCGCAAGCTCCATGATCCGCATACGGATCTTTGATGTGACCGGCAGGCTCATCCGGAGACTGGTGCAGAATGAACCTTCCCCTTCTTCAGGAAGCATCATCTGGAACGGTCTGGACGATGACGGACACAGCGTCCGCATAGGAATGTATATTGTTCTTCTTGAAGCACTCGACAATTTCGGCGGCACAGCAAGGACGATAAAAGATGTAGCGGTCGTCGCCCGGCGATTGTGACAGTATTGCAATATAATTCCTTCCTTTGTTGCACTTCTCCTCATTTCTGTTATCTATTATAGTATGACAATCAAAGAATACTTTACGCAGGAATACGAGAACATCTTCCGTTTCCACCGTTCCGGCGCGGGAGGATTGGAGGTAGCATCCGAACTCTCACAACTGGTCGATTCGACGATCGAAAAATTATACTGTGAATTGCCGGAAACTTCGCGGAACACTTTTTCGGTGGTCGCGCTTGGCGGATATGGCCGGTTCGAAATGGCCCCCCATTCGGATGTGGATGTAATGGTGTTGTTCGACAATGAACAGACAAAACTTGCCAATGCAGAGTCGGCGCAAAAATTTCTCCACTCATTATGGAATCTCGGATTCGATGTTGGTCATTCCGTCCGGACGATCAAGGATTGTCTAAATCTGTATCAGACTGATGTGGATGTGTGGGCGTCGGTCCTTGAGAGCAGATACGTCTGCGGCAACAGCAATGTGATGAGGAAATATACCGAAGCGTTCATGGAGAACATTCGGCGCAAGCAGGATGCGAAGTTCATTTCATCAGTGATCGCGGGAGTGGATGAACGACACCGGAAGTACGAACACTCCGTGAAACTGCTCGAACCGAATCTGAAGAACAGCGCCGGCGGTGTGCGGGACCTTCATTCACTGGTGTGGATCTACCGTTCCACGGATGTGAAATATTTTACACAGACCCCGTTTCATTCGAACGGATCGGGATGTATCTCCCTGTTCGCACAGCTCGCTGCGGACGGAACGATCACGGAGGACGAGAAAAAAGAATGCGAGCATGCATTCGACACAGTGCTCCGCATGCGTAATGAATTGCACTATTATTCCAATGCTCAGCAGGATATTCTCGAGTTCGCCAAGCAGTTAGAGATCGCACGTTCGCTGGGATACCGCCGAGCCACACCGGTGGAATCCGTGGAACAATGCATGCGTGAATATTACCTGCAGGCACGGGTGGTGTACGGACTGAACAAACGTTTCATCAATCATTTTCGCGCGCATTCCGGAAACACTTTTTGGTCCCGAACAAAAGAACAGATAATCGATTCCGATTTTGCAACAAAAAACGGACAGCTTTTTTCCCGCAGCGAAGAGAGCGGCAGATTCACACACGCAATGATCATTAAAGTCTTTCGTGTCTGCGGTGAATATTCAGTGATCCTTTCTCCCTCCCTGCAGAGTGAATGTATGGCGTATCTGCGTTCACATTCCATTGCCGCGGAAAATGTTCCTTCCATCAGAGGGGAATTTTTACAGATCCTCCGATCTCCGAAGAGCGTCGCGGAAACACTCCAGATGATGAACGATGCGGATGTGCTTGGCAGAATCATCCCTGAATGGGGAGATCTTGTGGCATTCTTTCAGCACAGCATGTATCACTATTATACGACCGATGCGCACACACTGATAGCGCTGGAGCATGCGGAAAAATTGAATGAGAGCAAAAGCATTCTCGGACAAACATTCCAAAAACTGGAACAGAAAGAGATCTTCTATCTCGCCATTCTTTTCCACGACATAGCAAAGCCGCTCGGTATCGCTGAACATGAGATCCGCGGTGTGGAGGTCTGGAAAAAGGTTCAAGCCCGACTGGGAATCATTGACGAACATGATGATGTCGCATTCCTCATCCGCAATCATTTGAACATGGAACAGATCGCGTTCCGCCGGAACACGAATGATGCCGCAACGATCGATGAATTTGCAAAACTGTTCACACGGCCTGAGCAGCTGGACATGCTGTTCGTCCTGACCTACTGCGATCTCTCCGCCGTGAATAAAAATGTCTGGTCCAGCTGGAAAGAGTCGCTACTGCAGGATCTTTTTCTGAAAACACGGCGGCGGCTGACAGAAAACGATTCACAAGGTCCGCCAACATTCGCTTCTCCCTACAGTCCAGAAGAGCGTACGGTCTTCAACCGAAATATTTTAACGCTGGATATTGTTTCCGTCCTTATCGCGAACGAACAGTCCAACAACAAGATCACCGTCATCGCAAAGGATGCGCCGTATCTTCTTTCGACACTGTGCGGTGTACTCTCCGCAAATGACATCAGCATCATCGATGCGACCATCTTCACGCAGGAGGACGGGATCGTGATCGATTCATTCCGTGTGGTGAATGCCGCCACGAAACTTCCGCTCACCGCAGAGCAGGAAACCTCCGTTAAGAACGATCTATATAATGTGCTGGCAAAGACAGAACCTCTTGAACGGTTATTTGAACGGCACCACCGCCGGTGGAAACGAAGAGCAAAACCGCTCATCCATCCTGCAATCCGGGTGGACGCGGCGTTCCATGATACGGAACAACATACGATCGTGGACGTGTATGCGCCGGACATGACCGGATTCCTGTTCAAGATCACGCAGACACTTTCCGGTGCCGGACTGCAGATCGATTTTGCGAAACTTGCTACACGCGGGGACGGTATTGTGGACTCGTTCTACGTGAAGAATAAGGAAGGAAAACCGATTTCTTCTGAGGGGGAGAAGCGGTATCTTCGAGAGGAGATACTGCATACTATACAGCAGTTAATGAACGTACAGCTTTAGCTATAGACGACAAAAAGAAGAATACAATTACAAAGATTTCATGATGATTATTACTGAGGTCCATGTCCAAAAGTGCTTTGAATAGTAAACCGATCGGGGTATTCGATTCCGGTATCGGAGGATTGACGGTCGTGCGGGCGCTGCTGGAGAAACTGCCGAACGAGAATATCGTCTACTTCGGTGACACGGCGCGTGTACCGTATGGATCGAAATCGCCGCAGGTCGTCCGCGAATACACGCAGGATGATACCGATTTTCTCATTTCCAAAGATGTGAAGATGATCGTTGTTGCGTGCAACACGGTCTCCGCCGTCGCGCTGGATATCGTCCAAAAGAAAGCGAACATCCCGGTGACCGGCGTGATCATTCCGGGCGCGGAAGCGGCAATGAAATCCACTAAGAATAAACGGATCGGCGTGATCGGAACGATCGGAACGGTGAACAGCAACGCATACAAGAATGAATTGAAACGGTTAAATCATTCCGTAAATGTGTTCAGCAAAGCGTGTCCTCTCTTCGTTCCCCTTGTGGAAGAAGGATGGCTGGATTATAAAGCGACGGAACTAGTGGCAAGCGAATATCTCTTCCCGCTGACCACGGAAAAGATCGATACACTCATCCTTGGATGCACGCACTATCCTCTATTGAAATCTGTGATCGCCAAAGTGACGAAAGGAATGGTGACACTCATTGATTCCGGTGAAGCGACGGCTGATGCCGTGGTACAGATGCTTGACGAAAAAGGTCTGCGGAATACCAGCAGCGAACAGCCGAACGTGCAGTTCTATGTGAGCGATGCACCGGATAAATTCACTTCTGTCGGTGAGATCTTTCTGGGCAGAAAACTCGGCGTGGTCCGCCGCGTGAATGTCGGCAAATAAACATCATCCTAATGAAACGAATATTTCCCCTCCTGCTCATCTCTCTGTTTTGTCTCTCGTGCGAAGAGGATAAATCCCTCGATCTTACCGGACGGGTCACGTATATCGCACTTGAAGGGGGATTCTACGGCATTTACGGTGACGACGGGGTCGGCTACGATCCGGTGAATCTACCGGCAGATTTTCAGAAGGACAGCCTGCGCATCCTGTTCAATGGAACGATCCTCACTGAACAGGCATCATACCACATGTGGGGAACTTCGCTGAAGCTGAACAAGATCGAACGGCTTCGGTAAGAGCATTCACCGCGGAGAACGCAGAGAAAAATATTAATCATGAAAAAGCGTTTCTTCCTTTTCACCATAGCATTCCTATTCTCTTCTACCTGCAGTGCTCAGCGCAAAGGTGATTTCTTTATCGGATATGGATTTGAATTTCCGAGCGGTGGATATCTTGCATTGCGGTATTATCCCGTAGAAAAGATCGGCGTAGAAGTATACACGAGTGCATTCTGGTATCTCTTCAATTACGGTGCACGGATAAACGTGCATATTCAGAACGAACTTCCCAATACATTCATCACTATCGGATATTCCCGCATTACCGCATTCAATCCGGGCGCGATACACGACACCAGTGGAGCGGATAATCTTTTCCTTCAGAGAATGATGCAGGGGATCGATCTCGGGGTGGGACGAGAAGTCGAATACGATTACAAACATTTTTCATTTCAGCTGGGACCGACGTATGTGCTGACGCTTGAAGACAGTTACGTTGATGCGCACCGAAAGATCGTCACCTTTGAAATTCCTACGGTGTTCTCCTATTATTTTGTTTCGACGCAGCTCGCACAATTGCCCGAGAAGAATCCCAAACCGATACGCTTGAGTCAGCAATAAAGCAATTGCCACAGAGAACACAGGGAAAAAAGAGACAAAAAGGCGAACAAGCTTGCTGCTGCTTGTCCGCCTTTTATTTTGAAGAGAATAATTTCTGCTTACAAACTCATCCAGTAACTCACCTTAACCACATACACATTGTCCGGTTTCGCATGAATGAAGACATTATCGATGTTCGTGCCCAGATCGGTATCATATCCGCCGCGTTGGGAGAACGAGCGGCCGTGTGACCAGACGAAATAGAATGTACTTCCCTCGCGGTATTCCCAGCGGAGAACGACATTCGTCTGCAGCGATGTGCTGTTGAAATCCCTGCTGCCGGTATAATGATACGGCGTGAGTCCTCTCTGCGGGTTCAGCAGCGCATAGGTAAGAGTGTCATAATTCCCTTTTGCCCAGAAGAATTGGTTGTAGATCTGAAGCGAAAGATCGTGCGTGAACAGTACGGATGATCGGAGTGTCAGATCGAGTCCATCCACATCACGTTTACCGTATACTGCGGCCGGTTCGGTCTTCGCGAACGATACCAGCGAATCGGTCACCGGCGTGACGAATCTGTCCAGATCCCGTTCGATGCCGTAACCCAGTGAAACAGTGTATTCCATGGAGGTGGTCGGTCGGATCACCACGGAAGCCGACGTATTCGATGTGAATCCGTTCTTCTCGAAGAATCGATTGCCTTGTTCAATATTTACGATCACCGGTTTACGGCTATCGCTTTCTACTTGGGCACGGAGAAGGATGCTGGGAGGAATATGATAGACACCGTATCCGCGAGGTTCGTATGGATCCTGACCGCCGAGCGAATACGAGAGCGTTCCATTCACTCCCCAGTAATTCACGAATTGTCCCGATGCATTCATCGTCAGTTCTTTGAACAGCGTCAGCCGGTCGTAGTTCCAACGGAGATGAAGATTACTGCTGACAGTATAACTGCGGAAGAATTCCCCGGGATCGTAATTTCGTAAGGCACCGTTGATACCGAATCCGTAATCATTCGGCGAGCGGAAGAAACCGAGATCGTTGATGAAATATTTTTTGGATGTAAAATCAAATCCCGCACCGTAGGTCCAATCCCCGCTTACTTTTCCGATGTTCAGTTTACCGGCGGACCCCTGCTGCATGAACGGCTGCGAACGTACCTGGTGGAATTTGTCGATATATTTTGTTCCGTGAGAGACAGCAAGAAATCCGTTCATCCGGTATTTGCTGCTGTCGAACTTCACATCCCAGTCCGTCCCTGCTGTGTATGCGGGAGTGCTGCCATCCCTCGACGTGCCGGTGACGATCGCGCCGACGTTCGAGTTCCCCCAGAAATCCTGTTTCACGCGGAAGAGATTATATGAGGCACTTGGTTCTGCACGCAATGAATGTACAGTTCCGAGCGTATCGCGGTACGAGAACTGTTCCTCATCCGATAATCCGGTAAGGATACCGATGGATGTTCCGCCGTCAGTCTTCCCTGAAAATTTTGCGGCGCCGAGAATCTTTGCCGTTCGAGGTTCATCAGTGATCAGTGCTTTCTTTTCGGGCGGATGCACTTCTATGGGTATTCCGATCCTACGCGAATAAAAGAGTCCGGGACCGAAATCACCGCCGAAGGTGACGAAGCGAAGGATCTGCGTCCCTTCAATAAAGAACGGCCGCTTCTCCGGATAGAACGTTTCGAATGTTGTCAGATTCAACACGGCAGGATCAGCTTCGACCTGCGCAAAATCCGGATTGATCGTAGCATCGAGAGTGAAGTTCGACGTGACGCCGTATTTGATATCCACACCGGCGTTCGGACGAATCTTTTCGATCTTCACCCGCTCCGATGTCTGCGGATAATGTTCGGATGATGCAACGCCGTACGGCAGCACTTCAAGTAATTTCGGAAGGCAGATGTCCGCCATTCCGGTCATCGTTCCGAACATGGAAACGAATCCATCCTTCTTCTTGCTCATCAAACTCCAGTTCGTCTCCTCCTGCCTCCGGGAGATCCTGCGCACAACATTCATTCCCCATGAATCATTCCCTTCCGTGAAGCGGATCTGCGACAGCGGTATCTTCATCTCTGCACTCCAGCCGTTCGGAAGGATCTTTGTGGAGACCTCCCATACGGGATCCCACGACCAATCTTCATCCTTCCCGTCGTTATAGATCAGTTCATCCGATCTGCTTCCCGAAGGCAGAACAATGAACGCAAACGCCGTCTGTTTATCGTTATAACTGTCAAAGCCGATGCCGAACCAGTCCGATTCCGGAATATTGTCACGCCGAGCAAGTCGTGAGACAATTCTGTCGGGACTGGAATCGTACATCATAGCATACACGTAGATATTTTTATCATCATACAGTATCTTGAATTCCGTCCTCTCCGACTCCGGTGCACCTTCCGCCGGTTCGCGCTGCACGAATCCGGATGCGGTGTTTGCAACGCTCCAGCTTTCATCATTCCCGTATCCGTCAATCACCGGCGGTACACTCGTCCTGACAGCTTTCACGCTGTTCGTCTGACCCGCCAAAAGGGAAACAGTGATCACAAGTATGGAGAGAATTTTTTTGTAGTTCATAGTGTAGATATGGAATGTGAATGATGGAATAATGCGCTGTAATAACGGTAATCCCGATAGGAAAGGCAAGCAAATCGCATATTTTTGGGACAATTGTCAACGGTCCTTGACGGGAAGTTTTTGTTTGTGAAATGGGGACATTCATAGTACATTCACGCATATGAAAAATGGCTTTTTTTTCCTTGGGCTCCTTTGTTCCCTCCTTATCACTGGCAACGGTCAATCCTTAAAGTATAAAGGTCCCGACCCGCGGAAATCGATCACGCAATACACGCATGAAGTATGGCAGTCCGATAACGGTCTGCCGCAGAATTCCGTGGAAGCGATCAAGCAAACGAAGGATGGGTTTCTCTGGCTGGCAACGCAGGAAGGACTCGTCCGTTTCGACGGTGTGCAGTTCACCGTCTTCGATAAGAACAACACACCACAGATCAGACACAATCACATCGTCTCCCTCGCCATCGACAACGAAGGAACACTCTGGATCGCTACGCTCAGCGAAGGTCTCGTGACGTATGCGAACGGCATCTTTAAGAATATCACGAACACACCCCAGTTGACCGGAACACAGACCCGTCATCTCTATGCCGACAGCAGCGGAGCAATCTGGGTCTCCACACGCGACAGCGGTCTGATCAAAATCGACTCGCAGTCCGTTACACATTACAACATGGCGAACGGATTGATCAGCAATAACATCTGGGAAACCGCGCAGGATATCAATAACCGAATCTGGGTTGCAGCGGACGACGGGATAAGTGTCATTGAAAACGGCAGGATACTTTCCTTCTCTGAAAAGGAGGGACTGGCGGCAAAAGAAAATTACGGACTGCTCGGCACACATAACGGCGAGATGTGGATCGGCGGACGAAAAGGACTTCAAAAGTTCTCGCTGGTAAACGGACAGCTGAATCTTCTGCTCAGTCTCGCAAAGAACGAAGGGCTTCCCGGACTCGGCATCTATGAAATGATCACCGACCAGCAGGGAAATATGTGGATCGCCTCTAACAGAGGTCTCGTGCGATATTATATGGGACAGATCTCTTCTTTCACCGACAACGAAGGGCTCTCTGAACGGTTGGTAAACACCGTATTCATTGACCGTGAAGGAAATCTTTGGGTCGGTACAGACGGCGGCGGATTGAACGTGTTGAAGGATGGTATCTTCACTTCCTATACCGTCAAAGAAGGAATGCCGGCAAACAATACTTGGACACTCTTTGAGGACCGTCAGAAGAATCTCTGGATCGGAACCGATGAAGGTCTTGTCCTCTTTGAACAGGGAAAAGGGATCAAACGAATTTACAGCAAGAAGGACGGACTCTCACACGGCATTGTTTGGACCATCACGCAGGATAATAATGATGTGATCTGGGCCGGCACGGTCAATGGACTCAACAAGATCGTCAAAGGAAAAATTGTCCCTCTCCCCGACGAACTGAAGATGGAGAATGAATCGATCCAAAGCAGCTACACGGACGGCAAGGGAGATCAATGGCTCGGCACATCCGGATCGGGACTCTTCAAGATCTCGAACAATAAAAAATATTCCATCTCCTCCGGCAGCGGCGTGACAAATAAGTTCATTAATGTTATCAACGGCGACCATTCCGGCAATGTCATTGTCGGTACGGACGGCGACGGATTGCTGATCATCAAGAATGATTCCGTCCGCGCACGGTATACCATGAAGGATGGTCTCCCCTCTAACTTTATCAATTCACTCTATGTTGATTCCCTCAATAACATCTGGATCGGCACTCTGGGACAGGGACTGAGCATCTTCGACCGGAAAACATTCCACAACTTCACGATAAAGAATGGAATGTTCGACGATGTGATCTATCAGATACTGGAAGATGATTACCACCGCATGTGGTTCTCCTGCAACCGCGGTATCTTTCAGGTGGACCGGAATCAATTTGCAGATGTCATAAAAGAAACATCATCGCATATCACCTACACCGCGTACGGAAAAGAGAACGGCATGAGCACGTCGGAGTGTAATGGCGGTGTCTCTCCGGCCGGCTGGAAAACATCGAACGGAAATCTCTGGTTCCCCACTTCGCGCGGTGTAACCATGGTCGATCCGAAGAACATCACCATCAACACACAGCCTCCGCTGGTCGTTATCGAAGATCTGCGGATCGATAATGAATCCATCGGAACGATCCCCGCCGCGGTGATACCGCCGGGAAAACAGCGCTTCGAATTCCGCTTCACCGGACTGAGTTTTGACGGTCCGAAAAAGGTCCGATTCAAAGTGATGCTGGAAGGTTACGATAAGGAATGGGACGACGTGAAATACCGCCGCGCCGCATATTATTCCTACCTGCCCCCGGGCGAATACACATTCAGAGTAATTGCTGCGAACAGCGACGGCGTATGGAGCAATGAAAGCGCATCGTTCCCGTTCGTTGTTCAGGCACATTATTATCAGACGAACATTTTTTATCTCACCGTCGTCATTGTTTTCGCATTGTTCGCATACGGAACATACCGCTGGAGAATGCGCGCCATCCGTGCGCGGGAGCAGCAGCTGGAACTGCTGGTGGAAGAACGGACGAAAAATCTTACCGAAGCGAACAATGCAAAATCGCAGCTACTCAGTTTTGTGGCACACGATCTGAAGACGCCGCTGATCACCATCAACAGCATTGCGCAGGAGATCAAGAAATTCGAAGTGGACAAACATTTTCGCGGATATTTGGAATTGGTGGAACAGAATTCCAAACGGATCATCACGCTTATCTCCGAGATTCTCAACATTACGGCGATCGAAAGCGGAAAATTTCAATTCACGATGGAACCGATCAACATTGCAGACATTGCGGGATTGGTCGTGGACGGATACCAGATCGCCGCGCAACGGAAAGAACAATTGTTGAAGTATATTGTGGAAGAAAGCGAACACTGCGTTGTGAATGCGGATTCATCCAAGCTGCAGGAAGCGATGGAGAATCTCGTGAACAACGCCATAAAATATTCCCCGCGCGGCGCGGAGATCAGCGTGAATGTTCTCCGGAAGAATGATATTATCCGATTCTCCGTGACCGACCAGGGTCCCGGCATCACCGAACAGGAGAAACAGCAACTGTTCAAAAAATTCAGCGTGCTCACTGCAAAACCAACCGGCGGTGAGATCGCAACAGGACTCGGTCTTGCGATCGTGAAAGAGATCATCGACGCACACAAAGGGAAGATCTTTCTAGAAAGTGAACCGCTGAAAGGGAGCACCTTCGTGATCGAACTGGAGTATCACAAACAGTAAGTGCAAAGGAAGGAACACGCCCGCCAACCCTTCGGCTCCCGCCAAAGAGACGGCGGGCAAGCCGCTCAGGGTGGCGGGCAGGGATAACTCGGAAAGAAGGGATTTGCACGGATCACTCAATGGAGAGACGATGGACTACACTTCCTGCGCACCGTAAAAAGGTGTGGTTCATCTGAAGAAACAGCACTCATACAAAGTCACAAAGAAGAGCTTCAGCAATAGAACACGGATGACACGCCCGCTCGAAGAGTCGAGTCTTCGACCTGACCGACGAT
>CAIVNT010000645.1 GCA_903907305.1 uncultured Ignavibacteriota bacterium | reverse complement strand
TTGTAAACAAGAACCACACTCTCACCAAGTACCGTGAATGTCTGGTCCGGCTCAACGATGATCGATGTTGATTCGTCGATGGCAACACCGAGCAGAGAGGGGAACTCCAGCATTTTCACGAGCAGACGATTGTGGCGTTTCCGTACGACGAAATGCTGATCGATGATCGCTTCGGTAATGAAGCCAAATCCTGTTTTGTGTTCCACGTTTCCTTTGAGCAATGTGTGGAATGAAGCGTCTTTATCTTTGTTCAGCAGTTCCTCTCCGGTGATCATCACTTCGCTCATCACTGCGGCTCCCGCGCTTGTTCCGCCGACAACACCGCCGTTACGCCATATCTCTTTGATCCGTTTTTCCATTTTTGACCCGAGAAGAGCGTTCATCAATAACACCTGATCGCCACCGGAGAAAAAAATACCGGTCACATCCTTTATCAGCGCAACGATGGAATCGTTATCCGCTTGCTGACGGCTGATATTTAAAAAGAATGATCGTGAAACTCCAAGCCCTGCGATCTCTGCGGACTGATCGATTCCGACCGTTTCGGCGATAGAACTGGCCATCGGGAAAACAACGACCGTTGCTTTCGAACCGCCTGCGAGATCGACGAACTTCTTCATGATCTCATCGGTCCGTGATCCGCCGCCGATGATCACCAAATGGCCTTTGGAAGTATTCGCTGCGGACGAGAATGCCGGCAGCAGTGAGATCAGTGATACGAACAGGACGAGTTTATTCTTTAATGAGTGCAATGGCGATCTCCTTAGAAATGATCAGGTCTTCAATTAAAATAAATTCTTCGAAAGCGTGTGGTTTTTGTGCGCCGATTCCGATGTTCACTGATGGTATTCCTTTTGCATTATAGGAATTGGCGTCGCTTCCTCCCGTGTAGCGGATCCCTTCGGGGCGGAGTCCCGCTGCGCTGATCGCTTTTTCGACCGTCTTTACGATGGACGTATTGGCGTCCAGAACATACGGATGGAAATCCATCTCGCTGGTGATGCTGTATGTTCCGATTCCATTCAATGACTGCTGGAATCCCTCTTTGATGATGTTGAACTGATGCTCGATCTTCTCTTTTGTGAATGAACGGACCTCGCCGTCGATCACTACTTCATTCGGAACGACATTTGTTGCGCCGCCCCCGGTGATCCTGCCGATGTTCGATGTGGTCTCTTCATCGATTCGGCCGAAGCGCACACTGGAGATCGCTTTCGACGAGAGCGCGATCGCATTGATCCCTTGTTCGGGTGCAACTCCGGCGTGCGCTGATTTTCCGTGAAATTTCGCCGTGAAGATCATGCAGCCGGCGCAATCCTTAATATAGATGCCGGGTCGTTTGGAACAATCAAATACGTACGCTTCTGTAACATTGTAGGGGGAAAGATCAACATGGTTCGCACCATACATTCCTAGTTCTTCTCCAACGGTGAAGACGCAAATAAAATTTTTTACCGGAGAGGTGATCGATTGGAGGTTCATCATTACGGAAAGAAGAATAGAAAGTCCTTCTCTATTGTCTCCGCCCAGGATGGTTGTGCCGTCGCTGGAGATACGCTCATCCGTTACAATCGGTTTAAGATCTTTCGTGGGAGTGACAGTATCCAGATGTGCACATAATGCAATTGCAGGTTTTGAAGCATCATAATGCGGAGGAAAGCAAATAAGATTGCCTGTATTGCCGTTGATCTTGGCACCGGTGCCGTCTTCGATTACCTTGATATTATTTTTTTGGAGGAGTGTTTTAACATGATCGGCAATATTCCGTTCATGAAGAGAAATGCCGTCAATTGTTGCAAGCGAAAGGAAAAGATCTATGAGTTCTTTAGATGCAGTAGAAGTAAGATTCATTACAGTTATCATTTAGTGAGAAAGAAAAATTTCAATGGATAGTACTTACATTCCTGCCGTTTGTCAAGGATTTTTTAAATTTCGGGATAAAAATTACGCATTGACATTTATGCGATAATTCCATATAATCCTATAAGTATCAACGAGTTACAAAGATTTCTTTCAGAAAAATTATGAGTAAAACGGCTAAATGGCTGATCGGAATATTCTCCGTTTTGGCATTGTTCTTTTTTTTCGTTGTAATGGCGTTTATTTCGCTATTCAGTGTTGAAGAAACGGAAGATGTTTCCAAAGGGAATGCCGGTACGATCGCAATTGTGGAATTGAACGAGGAAATCGTTTCTTCACAGCACATTGTTCAGCAGATCAAACAGTATCGTGAAAACACGGCTGTTCGTGCAATTGTGCTTCGCATCGAATCTCCTGGCGGCGGAGTTTCAGCAAGTCAGGAAATCTATCAGGAAGTGAAGAAGACCCGCGAATACGGCAAACCAATCGTTGTTTCGATGGGTTCAGTAGCAGCAAGCGGCGGATATTACATTGCCGTCGGTGCAAGCCGGATCGTTGCGAATCCCGGTTCGATCACCGGCAGCATTGGGGTAATTTCTCAGTTCATGCATGTGAATCAATTGTTGGATAAGATTGGTGTAACATCAACAACGATCAAAAGCGGTCAAATGAAAGATGCCGGTTCACCGTTTCGTACCTCAACGGCGGAGGACAAAAAATATTTTCAGGAAATGATCGATGATATTTACGATCAATTCGTGACGACGGTCGCAACGGAACGGAAGCTCGATAAATCGTTAGTGAAAAAATATGCGGATGGCCGTGTGTATACAGGACGGAAAGCGTATGAACTGAAATTGATCGACACGCTTGGGACATATCAGGATGCCATCAAGATCGCTGCTCAGATGGGGGAGATCTATGGAACTCCGAGAGTGATCAAGGAACGGAAACGCGAACGATTCTCCGATTTGGTCTTTGGTGAGGTTCGTTCCGGTTTGAATCAGATGAAGAACGAATTGCTCAACCAGCCGATCGTACAGTATCGGTACAATCTTCCACAATAGAGGAGATCCGCCGTGACAAAAGCAGATATCGTCGATGTCATTGCTTCAGGAACCGGGCTTACCAAGGTCGAGACGGAAGCTGTTGTCGATGGATTCATTCAGACAGTGATCGCGTCTTTGCGGGATGGAAGGAATATCGAGATCCGCGGATTCGGCAGTTTTAAAGTGAAAAAGAGGAAGGGAAGAATGGCAAGAAATCCCCGGACCGGAGAACAGGTGCCGGTGCAGGATCATTACGTTCCGATCTTCAAAGTATCAAAAGAATTAAAAACTGTTGTGAATGAAAATCTTATGAAAACACTGGGGTAATAACTGACTACAAACGAGAAGAATACGAACACCTGTTCATCATGCGGTATTGTCAACCCGTCATCTGCTTCTTTCTGCTCTGCCTGCGGAACACCGCTGAAGACGGAATCAGTTGTTGCAGCGAAACCTTCGGCTGAGACAAAACACTCCAAACTAAAATCATCGGGACAGCCACTCTGGCTGCGTTCACTGTTGATCGCGTTCGGATTGTTTTGTGCTGTTGTCATCATCCTTCAATTGATGCAGCTTCCATCCGGATCTGTGCAGCAGAATGTGCCTCAGCAGGATGAACATGCCGCGGTGACCGATCCGTCGGTGGTGACCAAGATATCAGAACTCGAAAAAGAATTAGTATCAGATCCCAATAATACGGATCTGAACCTTCAGTTTGCCAACGCTTTGCATGATGCAAAATTCTATCCCAGAGCGATTGAATCCTACAAAAAATATATTGCGCTCGACCCGAAGAACATGGATGCCCGCGTGGACCTGGGTATATGCTACTTTGAGGTGGGGAACAATCAGCAGGCGGTAAAAGAAATCGAATCGGTCATTACGCTTCAGCCCAAACATCAGATGGCGATGTTCAATCTTGGTATCATCCAATTGAGCAGTCAGAATATGGACGAGGCGAAGAAGTGGCTGAAGAAATGTGTCGAAATTGATCCACAATCAACGGCTGGGCTGCGAGCCCAACAAATCCTTCAACAACATTAACCACGAAAGGAGGTTGGTATGCCAAGCGGTAAAAAACGCAAACGTCATAAAATGGCAACCCACAAACGTAAGAAACGTCTTCGTAAGCAGCGTCATAAGAAGAAACTTCGTTAGGCACGATACGCAGGGAGCGGAGAAAATCCGTTCCCTGCGTGTTGCTTTTTCCTGAATTATTTTTCACTTTGAATTCAGTATTTCACATCAATCAAAACAGTCATTAGAGGCACATATGGCACAGAACGAAGAAGATTCCAAAACCGGATTTTTGATCGGATTCCTCGCCGGAGCAGTAGTCGGCGGTATCGTAGCGTTACTCTATGCACCGAAGCCGGGGAAAGAACTTCGCGCGGATATCAAGATCAAGACCGGCGAAGCGATGGACAGCGCTGAAGAATATGTCAGTGCAGCAAAGACCAAAGCCGTTGACATCATCAACGAAGGAAAGAAAAAATCCGAAGGACTCATCACCGAAGCAAAGAAGCGCGCCGAGTCGCTGCTGGGTGATGCCGAAAAGATCCTGACCGACGTGCGGAGCAAAGGTTCCGATAAGAACAAAAATTAATCTTCTGGGAGTACGCCGTGGAATCATTTTTAACGATCGCTCAAATCCTCGTTTTGTTGCTGCTCTCCGGTGTTGCAGTGTATGCGATGGTCGTATTGGTGAAACTTCGCGATCTGCTGATGACCGTTGATTCAAACCTGAAACAGGTCGCAACGAAAGCAATGCCGACTCTGGACAATCTTGAAGCGATCACATCGAAGATCCGCAATATCGTGGAGAACTTCGATGAACAGATCGCCGTCTTGAAAAGCTCCGTCGACACATTGAAAAGTGTTGCGGACAATGTTGCCGCATTCGAACGCCGCGTACAGGATGCGATCGAATCTCCCATTATGGAAGTGATGAACACCATCGGCGGTGTCATCAGAGGATTCACTTCATTCTTCAATCGTGCAGTTGGAGGAAGGTCTTCCCGAACAGCGGAAGAATAATAACTCAAACCACCTAACCGAACATACCCGCTTATCATCGTCTGCTAGCGATGACTCCTCATTACCAGCAAACGAGTAAAGGAGTTTATTGTGAGCCAACAAAACAACTACCGGGAATATCCTTCCCAACAGATTCGGACCATTGCTCTTATTGGACACGGCGGCTCCGGAAAGACGTCGTTCTCCGAAGCCGCGCTTTACGCAACCGGAACCACCAACCGTCAGGGAAGAGTTGAAGACGGAAATACCACATCAGATTATCATCCCGACGAAGTAGAACGTAAGATCTCCATCAATGCTTCACTCCTCACCGCCGATGTCAACAACATCAAGATCAACATCCTCGATACTCCCGGTTATACGGATTTCACCGGAGAAGTGAAGGCCGCACTGCGCGTATGCGATTCTGCCGTGACATTCGTTCGCGCATTCGAAGGAGTCGAGGTCGGTACGGAACTGGTCTGGGAATATGTAAAGGAATATAAACTGCCCTCCCTTTTTGCGGTGAACAAGATCGACGGCGACAATTGTGATTTCGATAAAGTTTTTACATCCATCAAAGAACGCTGCAGCAGTGACGCAACGATCATCACCTATCCCGTCAAAGGAGGGTCCGGAGCAAATGCGGTCATCGATGTGATCAAGATGAAACTTCTCCGGTTCGTCCCGAACGGGAATGGAAAATATTCCGAAGAAGAAGTGCCGACGGAACTGAAAGAGAAGACGCTGCAGCTTCACGAGGAACTCATCGAGAAGATCGCTGAATCCGACGAGGCGATGATGGATAAATTCTTCGCGAACGGAACATTGAGCGATGAAGAGATCCGCAAAGGACTCCATCAGGCGCTGATGGAACGGAAGATCTATCCGACGTTTGCTGTTTCCGCAACAACGAATGTCGGTTCATTGAATCTACTTGAGTTCATTTCCAGTTATTGTCCCACACCCTCCGAGATACAAACAGTCACCGCAACGGATATCAATACCAACAAAGAAATCGAAGTGAAGATCGACGATACGAGTCCTGCAACATTGTTCGTCTATAAGACCGTTTCAGAATCCCATGTCGGCGAACTGTCGTTTTTCAAAGTCTATTCCGGTGCCATTACTCCCGGTATGGATATGGTGAATGAGTCGAACGGAAAACCTGAACGGCTTGGTCAAGTATTTGTGATGAATGGACGGGAGCGTAAAGAGGTTCAAAAGCTCCATGCCGGCGATCTTGGTGCTGTGGTAAAATTGAAAGATACTCATACCAACAATACGCTGAGCCTTAAAACATTTCCGGTGATCTATCATCCCATCGTGTTCCCTGAACCGGTGATCACTGAAGCAATTGTTCCAAGAACAAAAGGGGAAGAGGATAAGATCGGCAGCGGACTCCATACGCTTCATGAAGAGGATCCGACATTCGTCTATAAGGTCGATCCGGAGATCCATCAAACGGTCGTTTCAGGACAAGGAGAACTGCATTTGGCGATCATCATCCGCCGGCTGAAGGATAAATTCGGTGTTGAGGTCGATCTGAGTGAACCGCGTGTTCCATTCAGAGAAACGATTCGAGGAGTGGCACCGGATGTAGAGTTCAAACACAAGAAGCAATCAGGCGGCCGTGGACAATATGGCCATGTGCATATAAAGATCGAACCCAAAAAACGGGGTGAAGGATTTGAATTTGAGAATGCAGTTGTCGGAGGAGTTGTTCCCGGAAAGTTCATCCCTGCTGTTGAACGCGGTGTTACCGATACTCTCGAACGGGGGATCATTGCCGGATATCGGGTGATTGATGTCAAAGTTACGTTGTTCGATGGTTCCTATCATGATGTTGATTCTGACGATATGTCCTTCAGGATCGCCGGTTCACAGGCCTTTCGAAAAGGATTCAAAGAGGCAAAACCTGTCCTTCTGGAACCAATCTATGAAGTGGAAGTGACTGTCCCTGATGATCATATGGGCGACGTGATGGGCGATCTCTCCAGTCGCCGCGGCAAGATCATCGGAATGGATACTGACGGTTCGCATCAGATCATTAAAGCATCCCTCCCGCTGAAAGAGCTCTATCATTATTCCACCACACTTCGTTCCATTACACAAGGACGAGGGATCCACCGCCAGAAATTCTCGCATTATGACGAGGTCCCGCGTGAAGTAGCGGAAAAGATCATGGCGGAATTCGAGAAGAACAAGCATGGGGAAGAATAGATGATTTGTCAATTCAGTTTCCATCACAAACTGTGTAAGAATGAATAACGAGAATCAGCTCGCTATACGCACGCGTTACAATATCTTCGCTCGATTATTTTCTTCACTGACACTCTTGTTTGTGAACGCCTATGCTTCCCGCACGTTCGGTGCGGAAGCATATGGCGGAGCACAATATCTTCTCTGGGGCGTCCAGACAATATGGTTGTTTGGGAACATGGGTCTTCCGCAGACATGTTCTCGCTTTCTTGCCGCTCACACCGCTCCATTCTCAAGAATTCTCTTTACCAAAAAAACGACCGCAGTTTTTACCGCGGTCCTCTTGGTTCTTGGGCTGGCCTCTTCTTTCATATTTTTCCCCAACAGATTATTCCTCAGTTCGATCCTGTTCATTGCATTGTCATTACAATGGCTTCTGCAGAGTATTGCGGAGGGATTGATGCTCAATCTTCTGCATTTTCGTGCGATCATCTGGTCTTCTCTAGTTATGACTATTGTCTTTCTCTCGTTGCGACCTATCACCGGGATTGAAAGTTATTTTGCAGCACTGATCATGAATGGATTGGTCTATTCTGTGATCCTCATCGCGGGATTGTTGAAGCATCGCCCTGTCAGTATTGAAACTACGGAAACACTTCCGATGAAACAGATCGTTACATTTGCTCTGTCCGTGTGGGTGGCAGCGATCATCTCTGCATTCGTTTGGCAGCGGATGGAGATCTTCTTCATTGAACGTTCGTTGACGAAGACGGATGTGGGATATTTCTCTGCGGCAATAACCCTGGCAACGCTCGCCATGCAGCCGATCCAAATGTTCTCTTCAGCACTGACTCCATATTTTTCAAAAGCGTATTCGCTCGGTGATGAGCGGGCAAAACAGACCTATACATTCCTGACAAAGATCTTTGCCTGGGCTGCTTTTTTTACTGCGGCAGCAGTTTCGTTCAACAGCGAATTTGTCATCACATTCATCTACGGAGAAAATTTTCGTCCCGCTTCATACTTATTGGCAATATTTTGCGGTGCGGCGCCATTCTCAGCTGTTGCCAGCGTAGGATCATCATTATTGTCCGCGCATGCTAAAATGCCATTCGTGGCGGCGACCAGCGCAGTGTTGGCGGTGGTCAGCATTATTGCGTATGCGATGATCATCCCCGCGTACGGACTTTTCGGAGGTGCGATCGTCCGCACGATACTGCAAGGGGCAGGGATCATTGTTGGAACATTATACATCCATCGCAGACTTCATTTCAATTTCCCGTTAAAGGAATATCTGTTCTCAGC
>CAIVNT010000644.1 GCA_903907305.1 uncultured Ignavibacteriota bacterium | reverse complement strand
TGTTTCATTGACTCCTCCTTAAAGATGGAATGGCTTGTTGTGCTAAAAAAAATTATACTGTTCGTTTTCTGGTTCCAAGATAGACTCCGACAAATACCGCCACAATAAGTGCCGCGATCAGAATATACGACAACGTACTGCTTTCTATCGGCTTGGTGCTTGCGGACCAGGATTTCACTTTCGCATCAATTTCCGCCATCTGTTCCTGCGTGAACAGTCCTTGACGGATCATCACCGGTATCCACGACGGTTTTACTTTGCTTCCCCATGTGTTGTAGGCGAATGCTTCAAATGTAACCGAACGTTCTTCAGTGCTCCGTTTAGTGCTGTTCTGCATTTCATCGTCGATGAACTTCGTAATATTCGCATACATCTGTTCACCATTATAGAATGGAACGATCGGAAGTTTCTCCTGTGCGAAGACTTCGTTCAATCCTTTCCAGAACGTGCTGTCTGTAAGCGTACGCCATCCGTCGATGAGTCCGTTGATCTCCGCTACTTCTTTCGCCTGCAGCGATGAAGGAACGTAGGCTTTGGAAAGCTTCTGTCCGACACCTTTCCAGGAGGATTCGAACCGGCGCTGTTCGTTGAGCAGTTGCGGTATCTGCTGCGGGGAGAATGATGCGGATGAGAGAAACATGATATTGTCTGTTACCGAACGCTTGATGCTTGCAACGACATTCTTCTTTTCCAGAATCGAAAGTTTCTTCATATCCGTACCGGAGATCTGGTCTGTATCGTATTTCACGAACAGACTGTCCACGAGTGCGAATACAGCTTCATCCCGTTTCTGGATCTCATCCTGCAGTGTGGCGATCGTTCTTTTTAAAGAAGCGAGTTCCGCCTGTGCTTTTGTTAATTGCGCCCGGAGAGATGCGTTCTCTTCTTTCAAGGTCTGAACCTGATCGTTCAGCGATGCGATCTCTTTCTCCAACTGTGAAGCACGGATCTTCTTCTCCGCCAGTTCTTTGGACCGTTTCAGCCGGTCGATCAGTCCGTCGTATCCGTCCGGAAAGATCGCTTTATTCAGAAATTCCTGGTGCGGTTTGAACTCGGTTTCGAACGCTGCAACATCTTTCAACAGCTGCGTGAGTGTCGCTTCGTTGTCCGCACTGTTCAGGTTTTTTGTAAGAAGGACAAACCGTGTCTCAAAATCCCGCTTCACATCTGATTGCGGACGATCCTGGGCATTCATCCCGGCGATGATCAACACGATGCTTGCAAGGAGAATGATTCCCTTCTTCATCTTTTACCTCCCGCAGGCTGAACTCCTCCTTTGGTCAACTGGAATTTTTCATTTTTATTGTGAAGCAATA
Source organism: uncultured Ignavibacteriota bacterium (assembly GCA_903907305.1). Lineage (GTDB taxonomy): Bacteria > Bacteroidota > Ignavibacteria > UBA10030 > UBA8401 > UBA8401. Next base: position 9,822 of record CAIVNT010000644.1, on the reverse strand, counting down.
TGAACGATTCATTTTGATCGAAGACGGGTTCTTCCAAAGACTTGTCCGCAGAAATAATCAGCGTGTTCTTCAGAGAGAGCGCCCCTTCGGATTGTTCGAGCACATAGACATTCTTGAATTTTTTACCGGTCACATAGTAATAACCCGCTTTGTCGCAGATGATGTGGACCTCTTTGACACTCTTTGCCAACATAGAATCAGCGGCAAACTCTTTTGCAAGAAGTGGAGCAATATTGAAAACAAAATTACTGTAGTCTTTTACCGTCGTCATTCCTTTGGGTCCTATCTCTGCAATTTCGTCTGCTGGCCAGGAAAAATCTGCCGGCTGCAGCTGAAGCGATGAACATCCAATCAGCATGGTTGAGATGACGAATCCTATGGATACGAGAACTTTTTTCATAACCCTTCTCCTTGATTGATAATAAAATTTACTTCTTCCCTTTTTTCTTCGGCTTTGCTTTGCCTTTTTGTTTCGGCGCCGGTTTTTTTACCGTTTTCTTTTTCAGTGCCGGCTTTTCTTTTCTTGCCGGCGCAGATTTTGTACCGCCCTTTTCTTTCTTTTCCGGTGCTTCAGCCTTTACTAATTTGCCGGATGTTGTCGCTTTTCCTTTTTTATCACTCTTCTGTTTCTTTAGGGTTTTTTTTTTATCGCCGAACAGATCTTTCTGCTCGGCGGTATCTTCTTTGCTGGTATCAGGTGCGGACGCTCTGGCCTTTTCTGCCGCCTCTAACTGTTTCTCTTCCTCGTCCTCCGATGTGACGATGGCGATCGCGGTGACAGCGTCCTTCTCTCCCAGTCTGATCAGACGGACACCGGACGTATTCCTTCCGGAGACCCTGATATCTTCTGCGCGCTGGCGGATGATCATGCCGCTGGATGAGACAACGACGATGTCGTCCGTATTCTGCACTTCTTTGATAGCGATCATCTTGCCGGTCTTGTCGTTCGCTTTCAGCGTCGCAATCCCTTTTCCGCCGCGGTGACTTACTCTGTAATCGCCGAGATCGGAACGCTTGCCGAAGCCGTTCTCTGTTGCAACAAGGATCGTCGTCTTCGTCCGCTTGAGAGATACTGCGCCGATAACTTTATCGCCTTTCTCAAGTTTGATCGCACGGACACCCGATGCCGAACGGCCCATTGCACGGACTTCACTTTCCGGGAATCGAATCGCGATACCTTCGTGTGTGCCGATGACCAGTTCGTGTGTGCCGTCCGTCAATTTCACGTCGCGGAGCAGATCCTTACCGTCCAGCGAGATAGCGCCGATACCGTTCTTGCGCGGATTACTGAATTCTGTAAGCGCCGTCTTCTTCATTTGTCCCTCTTCGGTGACCATGAAGACAAACTGCGTATCGTTGAATTCTTTGACGCTTAAGAATGCCGTAATGTTCTCGTCCGCCTCTTTCGCGATAAGATTGGTGATCGCTTTTCCTTTGGACGCTCGGCCTCCTTCGGGCACTTCGAACACTTTCAACCAATAGCATTTTCCTTTGTCGGTAAAGAAGAGGATGTAGTTGTGCGAGCTGGCGATGAACATATGTTCGACAAAATCATCCTCGCGTGATGCCGCCCCCGTCACTCCTTTTCCCCCGCGGGATTGTCTGCGGTACCCACTCACTGGGAAGCGCTTAATGTATCCGCCGTGCGAGATAGTGATCACCACTTCTTCTTCGGCGATCATATCCTCGATCTTGAACTCTGTCTGCTTCATCACGATCTCGGTGCGACGCGCATCGCCGAACTTTTCCTTCATCAGCAGAAGTTCCTCTTTGATAATCTGCAGTTGAAGCGCTTTACTGCTGAGGATCGCTTTCAGTTTATTGATCAGTTTGATCAGTTCTTTGTATTCATCTTCGATCTTCTTCCGTTCCAGTCCAGTCAACCGCTGCAGGCGCATATCAAGGATCGCCTGTGCCTGGATCTCGGAAAGTTTGAATTTCTTCATCAAACCCTGCCGTGCGGTATCGGTGTCCCTGGAAGCCTTGATCAACTTGATGATCGCGTCGATATTGTCGAGCGCGATAATGTAACCCTCTAAAATATGTGCTCTTTTTTCCGCTGCATCGAGATCAAATTTTGTGCGGCGCACGACCACTTCGTTGCGGTGTTCAATGAAATGATGTAGCGTATCTTTCAATTGCAGGGTCTGCGGACGGCCGTCCACCAGCGCCAGCAGAATGATGCCGAATGTGGTCTGCATTTGCGTCTGCTTGTACAGATTGTTGAGTACCACGCTTGCATTCGCGTCGCGTTTCAGATCGACGACGATACGCATACCGTCGCGGTCCGATTCGTCGTTCACGCCGGAGATGTCTTCTATTTTTTTATCGCGAACAAGTTCGGCGATCTTTTCGATCAGCGTCGCTTTATTCACCTGATACGGTATCTCGGAGACGATAATGCTCTGGCGGTCGTTCTTTGCTGTTTCAATTGCTGCTTTTGCGCGGAGCGTGATCTTGCCGCGTCCTGTTGTATACGCCTCTCGTACTCCGTCGTACCCGTAGATGATGCCGCCGGTCGGAAAATCCGGCGCTTTGATATACTTCATCAATTTTTCGTTGTCGATATTCCTGTCCGCGATCATCGCAATAACACCGTCGATCACCTCGTTCATGTTGTGCGGAGGGATATTCGTCGTCATACCGACGGCGATACCGCTGGCACCGTTCACGAGTAGATTGGGAATGCTTGCCGGAAGCACGGTAGGTTCCTGCAGTGTATCATCAAAGTTCGGCGAAAAATTGATCGTATTCTTATCGATGTCACGAAGCATCTCTTCCGCCACGCGTGTCATACGGACTTCTGTATAACGCATTGCTGCCGCGGAGTCGCCGTCCACAGAACCGAAATTTCCCTGACCGTCTACCAGCATGTAGCGAAGCGAAAAATCCTGCGCCATGCGGACAATAGCATCATACACCGAAGAGTCACCGTGCGGATGGTACTTGCCAAGAACTTCTCCGACCACGCGCGCACTTTTTTTATACGCCTTGTTCGGCGTGTTGCCCAGTTCGCTCATCCCAAACAGTACGCGTCGGTGAACCGGCTTCAATCCGTCCCGGACATCAGGAAGTGCGCGGGCCACAATAACAGACATCGAGTAATCGATGTATGAGCCCTTCATTTCTTCTTCAATATCTACCGGAACTATTCTTTCGTTTGTCGTCGCCATGTGCTTTTCTTTTTTTTCTTAATGATCGGTGAATGTTGTTCTGTAATAATGTTATTTTTTTGACCGCTTCCAGATGAACGCTCCTGAGCGGTCGACATATCCTTGTTCGTTCTTTGTTTCAACCGCCGCAATTCCATTAACGAACGGTTGAATGCTTGTAAATTGAGGGGTGATCTTTACGGCTCCCGTTCGGTCGATATATCCGTATTTTCCGTCGACCCAAAATGATGCGAGCCCTTCGGAAAAGAACTGCACCTCTTTGTATCCTATCGGAAGGATCTCTGCTCCGGTCGAATCGATAAAACTCCATGTTCCATTCTTCTTCACAAGCGCGGCACCCTCGCTAAAATCTCTTGCCTCTTCATATTCGATCGGGATAACAATGACACCTGTTCTATCAACATATCCCCACAATCCGTGTTTCTTCACGCGGACCAGCCCTTCGGAAAAACTGCTTGCGCGTTCATAATTGAAGTCGATCACCACCGCTCCGGCTGTATCAATAAATCCTCTGAAACCGTTCCGCGTCACTCCGGCGAGTCCTTCGGAAAAATCGTTCACCTGCTCGTACTGATAGTTAATAACAAGTTTCCCCGCGGTGTTGATAAATCCGAACAGATGCACATCGGCTCCGGGAAACAGGATCGGCCGTTTTACCACCCACGCACGCCCGTTGTGAAAATCCCCCGCATCGGAATATTCCGGGGCGATCACTTCCTTTCCATTCGCATCGATGAATCCCCAATATCGCCACAGCACCCAGCTGACGTCAAGCACTTTTGCCAATCCTCCGGAAAATGCTCCCGCTTCATTATAATGTGTTTCGAACGCCGTTGTTCCGTCCGGATTCAGAAAGAACACATCGTTATCGAGCCATGTGTTACGGATCTGTTTTACTTTTCCTTCGCTGAAGTGAGAACGCGCAATATACTGCGGCGCGATGATGATTGTTCCGGCCGAGTCGATATATCCGAACTGACTGTTCTCTTCAATCAGGAACCGCGATTGCGCGTCTATCAAAACTGTTACCGTGCACAAAAGAAGAAGAATGCTTTTCACGATCGTCTCTTTCTCGGATCTGTTAAAATTTTTTGTCTCCGTATTTCTTCCAAGACTTCCAGATCGGCTAGATCCTTTGTTCTTCCTGCCGCTTTTTTCATGTCAATAATATGATCGAGCGAGGGGACAAACACGGTCACTTTTTCAATCATTGTCTCTTTTTTATTTTTCCAGACTTCGGCGAATTCTGCGCCGGCAACAAATGGGTGGATATCGGTATCAAGAACAAATTGTCGTAATAATGTTTTTTTTGTCTTTAGCTGTTTTTCGGTCAAATCTTCCACGCCGTCATAACCGGCCGTCTTCAGCGCTTGTACTATCTTCTGTGTGTTTGTTTTTGTTGGTTCGAAAAAAATGTCAATATCGTATGTTGAACGCGAATATTTGTACGTCGGGAATGCCCAGGCGCCGATCACAACGAATTTTACTTTATGGTCGACTAATGATTGCAGGAGTTTTTTTATGGTCACTTTTCTTTACAACCTCCATTGTCTGATTCACCAGTTTTTTCATCCTGGCATAATGTTGCTTTGTTGTCATAGACAATTGAAATGCAACTTCAAACTCCAGCTCGCGCTGGGGATCATCATTGTCGATCGAAAGAATCATTGTTTTCTGTTTGCGTTTCATTATTACACATCCAGATTCCGGACATACTTTGCATTCTTTTCAATGAACTGTCTGCGCGGTTCCACATCATCACCCATTAGAATCGAAAATGTTCTGTCGGCATCTGCCGCGTTCTCGATCCCGACCTGAAGGATCGTGCGTGTTTCAGGATTCATCGTGGTAGACCAGAGCTGTTCGGGATTCATTTCGCCGAGACCTTTGAATCGGGAGATAATGATACCGCCTTTGATCACCGCACCTTCTTCTGTTGCCGCCTCTTCTGTTTCCGCTTCCACTTTTTCTTTCTTGTCCGCTTTTTCGCCCTTCAATCGTTTCAGGATCTCATCGCGCTCTTCATCGTCGAACGCGTAGAGTTCCGTTTTTCCTTTTTTTAATTTATAGAGCGGCGGCTGAGCAATGTAGACGTGACCGAGTTCGATCAGCGGTTTCATATAGCGGAAGAACAATGTCAACAGCAGTGTGCGGATATGCGATCCGTCAACGTCCGCATCGCACATTAGAATGATCTTGTTGTAGCGCAGTTTGTCCGGATTGAAATCTTCGCCGACTCCTGCGCCGATCGCCGTGAAGATGTTCCTGATCTCTTCGTTCTCGAGCATCTTGTGTAGACGCGCTTTTTCTACGTTCAGGATCTTTCCTTTCATCGGAAGGATCGCCTGGAATTTTCTGTCCCGTCCCTGTTTCGCGCTTCCGCCTGCCGAATCTCCTTCGACCAGATACATTTCGCAGTGTTCCGGATCGTTGATGGAGCAGTCAGCCAGTTTTCCGGGAAGGCCTGCGCCGTCCATTGCATTCTTGCGGCGCGCTATGTCACGCGCTTTGCGTGATGCTTCGCGTGCTTCCGCAGCGCGAAGACTCTTGTCGATAATCCGTTTCGCATCGGGAGAATTGCTTTCGAGCCAGTCCGACAGTGCCGGACCGATCACGGATTCCACGATCGCTTTGATCTCGCTGTTGCCGAGTTTCGTTTTCGTTTGACCTTCGAACTGCGGCTCCGGCACTTTCACGCTGATCACTGCGGTGAGACCTTCTTTGAAATCTTCGCCGGTCAGCTGGATCTTATCGTCTTTGACGAGATTGTTCTTCGACGCAAAATTGTTCAACGAGCGCGTGACGGCCGTCCTGAATCCGACGAGATGTGTTCCGCCTTCATGTGTGTTGATGTTGTTCACATACGAGAAGACATTCTCGGAATACTGATCGTTATACTGGAACGCTGCTTCCACTTCCACTGTCCGGTCATTCTCATCTTTTCCTTCACCTTTGGCGTGGAACACTTTCTTCATGATGGACGGCCGTGTTGAATCCGTATACTTCACAAATTCCATCAGTCCGCCTTTGAAATGGAATTTCTCCGTCTGCTCCTGTTTGTTCCGTAGATCGGTAATCTCCAGCGTCACTTCGGGATTGAGGAATGCGAGTTCGCGCAGACGCTCAGCAAGTGTGTCGAATTTGTAGGTGCGGTTCTTAAAGATGGTGCCGTCCGGCATGAATGTGATCGTTGTTCCCGTCTTATCGTTCTTCCCCATAGCGCCGATCACCTTTACGGGCGAGACCGGATCCCCTTTCCTGTATTTCTGGTGCCACACCTTACCGGCTGTCTTCACGATCACTTCGAGCGTCTCGCTGAGGGCGTTCACCACAGAGAGACCAACGCCGTGCAGACCGCCGGAGACCTTGTAGGTGTTCTTGTCAAATTTTCCGCCGGCGTGGAGAACGGTGAGCACAACTTCCAACGCGGATCGCTTTTCTTCTTTATGGATGCCGGTAGGGATACCGCGTCCGTCGTCGGTCACCGATATACTTCCGTCCTTGTTGATCTTCACATCGATATTTCTGCAGTATCCGGCGAGCGCTTCGTCGATGGAGTTGTCGACAATTTCATAGACAAGATGATGGAGTCCGCGTGTGCTCACGTCGCCGATATACATGGCGGGGCGGCGGCGGACCGCTTCAAGACCTTTTAATACGGTGATATCTTCGGCGGTATATTCTCCGGTCTGTTTCTTTTCTTTGGTTTCTGCCACAGTGTTTCCTTTGTGATGATGTTTACTTTTTATGTTGCCATTCTGAGTCCCGATGTTTTTTTCGGGACGAAGAATCTGGTGCTGAAATCAGATTCTTCGCTGCGCCCAGGAAAAAAATTTCAGGCGTGCTCAGAATAACCGTGTTGAGTTTATCTAAATTTAATATCGGTGATGCTGTTCGAATTCGTCTGCTGGTGTATCTTTTCAAGAATTTCTTTTTTTCGGAACGTCAACTCTGTCCTCCATGGCGCGTTATTTACGCTCACAAACAGAATGCCGTTCGCTAATCGTTCCGGCTGTGCTACTTTCGCTACCTGCTGTCCGACAACTTCGTTCCACACATCGAATATCTTGTATTGCTCGACCTGTTTCTCGATGCCGAGAGACTGCACGAGCAGTTTCAGCGCGTCACCCAGGGATTGTATATTCTCTTTTCTCACCATGTGATATTATGCCACCACCATTTCGTTGTCGATCGCTCCGCTGCGGATGAAGAATTTTCGCCGTTCGTTGTTCCACTCCGCTCCGCCGAATATCTTCTCGCTTGTTGTGGTGATAAATATCTGCCCGAGTGATTCGGCGAGCGTTAATAATTTTTTGCTCCGGTATTCATCCAACTCGCTGAACACATCGTCCAGCAGAAAGATCGGTGTCTCATTGCATCGTTCTTTCAGAAAAAAGAATTCGGCAACTTTCAGTGCTACTAAAAATGTTTTATGCTGTCCCTGTGACGCGAAATGTTTCAAAGACATTCCGTTCAGCGAAAAAAGGATGTCATCCCTGTGCGGTCCGACGAGAGTCGTCTGGAAACGCATCTCATCGTTCTTCTTTTTTTGCAGTTTTTGCTCCATGGCTGAAGAGATATTTTCTACCGTCGATTCCGATTGGATATAGATCGACGGTGCATATTCGATCTTCGGTGTTTCCCGCTCATCCACAATATCCAGATATGTCTGTGCTATATATGGCGCAAATTCTTTCAGGAATTGATTCCGCTTATTGATGATTTTTGAACCATATCGGATGAGCATGTCGTTCCATGGTGCGATATCGCTGCTGCAGTCGCGTCCTTTCGCTTCGGAGAGGATCGTGTTACGCTGACGGACGATGCGGCGGTATTCCATAGAATCTTCCACATACGATTTGCTGCTCTGCGAAATGACCAGATCGATGAACTTTCTTCTGTCTGCCGGCGAACCGAATGTAATGGAGCTGTTTTCGGGAGAAAGGATCACCACCGGAAACATTCCTATCACGGACGAGAATTTTTCTACGGCGGCTCCATTGATGGTGAATTTTTTTTCTTTCTTCACATCATCATATGTCACACGAACATGGAATTCTTTTCCTTCGTCGGACTGCAATACACTTTTGATCTCAAAGAACGATTGTTGCTGCTGCATCACCGTCGCATCCGCGCTTGCATAAAAACTCTTCGTCAGACACAGGAACGACAATGCTTCAAGGGCATTGGTCTTTCCTTGACCATTCTCCCCGAGAAGCACATTGACCCGTGCACCAAAATCGAACACTGTTTCGTTGTGATTGCGAAAACTGCGCAGGTGGGCATTGGAAATTTTCATTTCGGCGCAGTGAATTAATTATTCAACCGCACCGGCATGATCAGCATCAAAACTTCTTCACCCTCTTTTTTGTTGACAGGCGAGACGATAGCTGCACGGTTGGGTGAACTCAACCTGAATTCCACTTCTTCCGCATCGAGATGTGCGAGAACATCCATAACATATGCGGAGTTGAAACCGATCTCCATTTCTTCATCATTATAATCGCAGGATACTTTTTCTTTTGCTTCGCTTCCGAAATCTTGATCCTCTGCTGTTACACGCAGTTCATCCTTTGCAACAGAAAGACGTATCTGATGTGTGGTGGAATTGGAATACAGAGAAACACGGCGAACGGACTGAAGCAGCTCATTCTTATTCACAATCAGCTTCCGCTCGTTATCGAGCGGGATCACGGTTTCGTAGTTCGGATACTTTTCTTCTATCAGGCGAGATATAAGCGATGTTCCGTCGAATTTAAACATGACGTGTGTTGCGCTGATAGAGACCTTTGTTTCAGAACCAGCCGCAACTTTATCTAATTGTCCGAGTGCTTTGGACGGGATAATGATATCCTTTGTCAGTTTTGTGTTGCCGAGATTACTGTTGTTTACACGCACAAGTCTGTGACCATCTGTTGCAACGGCACGCACTTCGCTTTTTGAGAATTGGAATAACACGCCCATCATCGCAGGACGAAGTTCATCCGCGCTGACTGCGAACATTGTCGTGCCAATCAACCTCTGCAGCACCGCTACATCGAAGGTCACTTCGGCTTCGCCTTTGAATTCCGGAATTGCGGGGAATTCTTCGCTGGATTCTCCGGTGAGTGTATATTCACCGTTGTCTGTTTTCATTTTGATCTTGTTGGATTCGGTATCGATGTTGAACGTGATATTCGTATCAGACAATGCGCGCACTGTGTCAGAAAGTTTTTTTGCTGGAATAGCGATTGTTCCATTTTGACTTCCCTGTACCTCAAGCGTAACAGAAACAGAAATCTCAAGATCGGTTGCCGTGATTTTTAATGTGTTTGCATGAATATCAAAATGGAGGTTTTCAAGTATGGGAAGAGTGGATCGAGTGGGGACGACGCTGACGGTTTTTGCCAGTGCTTTCTGTAGTTCAGCGCTCCGTACGGAAAATTTCATTATTAATCTCCTTAAATTTATTGATCTAAAACGAAGAATTTTAATAGCGTAATATACAAAAAATGTGTTGTAAACCCAAAGGAAGAAACCCCGTGAGTCTATATTCTTTCAGTGAGTTAGAGCGTATTTAAAAGGGAGTTCATTTCTTTAAAAGAATAATAACAATAATAGGGTGGATAAGTGGATAAAGCCTCTATTCAGAGCTATTCATTGGCAGAAG
>CAIVNT010000643.1 GCA_903907305.1 uncultured Ignavibacteriota bacterium | reverse complement strand
TTCTTGACTTGAGTGTTGTAACCATCTATATTCGCATACAGTTACACAGGACGCAATTCTCTCCACGTTATCTGTACGTTAATTTTGAGTAAATAATCCAGGGGCTTTCTCTTGAAAAAGAGGATGTGTGGTATTTTTTTTCCTTTTTATTCAAAATTAAGGTCCATTTGACAGTAACTGATAATTCGGACACTTAATACCAATTTTATCAAATCTTTTTAATTAACAGGAGGTTATAACCTAATGAGTGACACTAAAGTAGCGGTAAAAGAATCAGCATCGCGAAAGAAATCGGGGACTCAGGGGCTCGCATTCCGTCGTTTCTTCACTCGGGAGGGGATTCATCCTTTCTCGCAAGTGGAATGGGAGTTAAGAACGGCAGTTATTACAAATGAAAAAGGGGAAAAAATCTTCGAACAAAAGAACGTCGAGATCCCGAAATCTTGGTCGATGACCGCTACCAATGTCGTAGTGTCGAAGTATTTCCATGGTCTGCTCAATACACCGGAACGTGAAACCAGCGTCCGTCAGATTGTGGACCGTGTCGCAAAATCGACTGTGGCGTGGGGCATCAAGCAGAAGTATTTCGCGACCGAACAGGATGCGGATATTTTCTACAATGAACTCTGCTATATTCTCGTGAATCAATACATGGCATTCAACAGTCCGGTGTGGTTCAATGTGGGTGTAGAAGAGAAGCCGCAGTGTTCAGCCTGCTTCATCAATTCCGTACAGGATTCCATGGAGTCGATCCTTGGATTGGCTCGTACAGAAGGGATGCTCTTTAAATTTGGTTCGGGAACAGGTTCTAATCTTTCAACACTTCGTTCTTCAAAAGAAACGCTCGCCGGCGGCGGAACTGCTTCCGGTCCCGTTTCCTTTATGAAAGGTTTTGATGCATTTGCAGGCGTGATCAAGTCCGGCGGTAAGACCCGTCGTGCCGCAAAGATGGTCATTCTGAATGTTGAACATCCTGATGTGGTTGAGTTCATCAATTGTAAAGCAGTGGAAGAGAAAAAAGCGTGGGCACTGATCGATGCCGGTTATAATGGCGGATTCAATGTTCCGGGCGGTGCGTATGATTCTGTCTCCTATCAGAATGCAAATCACTCCGTTCGCGTTACGGATGATTTTATGAAAGCTGTTCTTGAAGATAAAGAATGGCATACCAAAGCAGTGAAAGGCGGCAAGCCGGTCGAGACCTACCGCGCACGAGACTTGATGCGTCAGATCTCTGAAGCAGCATGGCTCTGCGGAGATCCGGGAATGCAGTTCGACACCACAGTGAATGCGTGGCATACATCATCCAATACAGCACGGATCAATGCTTCGAATCCCTGCAGCGAATATATGTATCTGGATGATTCCGCATGTAACCTCGCTTCGCTTAACCTGATGAAGTTCAGAACGAGTGACGGCGAGTTCAATGTTGAGTCGTTCAAGCATGCCGTTGGTATTACGATCACCGCTCAAGAAATTTTTGTGGATAATGCAAGTTACCCAACGTCGGCGATCGAAAAGAACAGTCATGATTACCGTCCTCTGGGACTTGGCTATGCGAATCTCGGTGCTCTATTAATGGCACGCGGGCTTGCGTATGATTCTGAATCCGGTCGCGAATATGCAGCGGCCATCACCTCATTGATGTGCGGTGAAGCGTATGCGCAGTCCGCACGTATTTCGGATCACACCGGACCGTTCAAAGGATATGCGATCAACCGAGAACCGATGCTGGGTGTGATGAGCAAGCACAGCATCCATGCAGATCGTATCTCTCGGGATTACGTTCCGAATGAATTGTGGGAAGCATCGAGCAGATCGTGGAAAGATGCGATCGAACTTGGTAAAGTGCACGGCTATCGCAACGGTCAGGCAACAGTGCTGGCGCCGACCGGAACGATCGGTTTTATGATGGATTGCGACACGACCGGCGTTGAGCCCGATATTGCTCTTGTGAAATACAAGAAACTTGTGGGCGGCGGAATGATGAAGATCGTCAACCAGACCGTTCCGGAAGCATTACGTAAACTCGGTTATGACAGCGAAGCGATTGAACACATCGTTTCCTATATCGATAAGAATGATACGATCGAAGGTGCACCGTTCCTGAAAGAAGAACATCTTTCTGTATTCGATTGCGCATTCAAACCGTCCAAAGGAAAACGTTCCATTCAGTATATGGGACACATCAAAATGATGGGTGCAACACAGCCATTCCTTTCCGGTGCGATCTCCAAAACGGTCAACATGCCGTCCGACGTTACACCGGACGATATCATGCAGGCTTATGTTGAATCATGGAAGCTTGGATTGAAAGCAGTTGCGGTCTACCGTGACGGCTGTAAACGGACACAGCCTCTTTCCACATCGCTCGACGGCGATAAGAAAAAAGAAGAGAAGAAGACGATTGATGCACGGCTTGCACGCCGCCGTTTGCCCGCAGAACGTGCAGCATATACTCATAAGTTCAGCATTGCCGGACACGAAGGATATATCACTGCCGGTATGTATGAAGACGGAACCCCCGGTGAAGTATTCATTACGATGTCTAAAGAAGGATCGACACTTTCCGGTATGATGGATGCTTTTGCAACATCGATCTCCATCGCATTGCAGTACGGCGTGCCGATCAAAGTTCTGGTGGATAAGTTCAGTCACATGCGGTTCGAGCCGTCCGGTTTCACACAGAATCCTGAGATTCCGATCGCAAAATCGATCTGCGATTATCTCTTCCGCTGGCTGGGAATCAAATTCCTGCCGAAGGATGAGCAGGTAATGTCGATGGTCAGTGAAACTCCGATTCTTGAGGCAGCTCCCAGAGTTGAAACAAGAGCGGAAGTAGTCTCGGCAGCAGAACGTGGAGAAAAGTATGTATTCCAAACACAGGCAGATGCACCGCCGTGCCACGAATGTGGAAGCTTGATGATCCGTTCGGGTGCATGCTATAAGTGTACGCAGTGCGGAAGCACTTCAGGCTGCTCCTGATAACGGAAGAACGCTGAGTTGCAAAGGGGCTGAGAAATAAAATAAAAAATAGGACACCGTGTTACGGTGTCCTATTTTTGTTTTATAACCCATGGTGAATCCATCGCTTTTTACGAAACCCAAATCGTATTTTTGTATCTTATATACGACTTTCAGAGGAGGGTAAGATATGAGCCAGGTTGAAGTGACATCCAGACAGTTTGAAATTCTGAAAAGCATTGAAGGTTTTATTGATCCGAAAACGGCGGTGACTGCATTTGCTGAGATGATGAAGAACACGGTGACGTTGCCGGCGAGATTTATGACAGACGGAGAGGAGAGGGATTTCTTATCGAATTTTTCAGATGTTGTGCAAAGGATCGGCGGATACAATGTAAAGGACTCCTCAAACATCAGCGATGCCATGGTGAAAGAATGGAAGATAGAATCAGTAGAGAGATTATCCGATGCATCGGCAAAAGCGAAGAATTATCTCTGCACACTTTTGAAATGATATGAAATGGCCGCCGAACAGCAGAAAAATTTCGGCCGGGCAAAATTCAGATGGATCTTTGGCAAGGCGATAGTCCTTACTATTCCGTCGATCTAATTGATGCGACCTTCAGAATCGATCATTTTCATGGAAAATAAAAACACATCAATTTGTCCGGAATGCGGAAAACAATTTCGCTGTGATATTTTCGCGGGTGGATCGACGTGCTGGTGTTTTTCCTTTCCCAAAGTTTTATCGATCGAGAGTAAAGATTGTCTTTGTCCTGAATGTCTCCAAAAAACCATCACTGAAGATTCCGTCCGGAATGCCGATAACCTTTAACAGTCCGTTTGAAGGAAATTCTTCATTGCATCGCATACCATTTATCCATACTATTAAATAGAAGAATTCACAAACCTACTGCAGGAACCGATGAAAAAAGCACTGATCGTTGATGATTCCTCTTACAACCGTACTTTGTTAAGTGCCATTCTCCGTAAAAAAGGGATCGCAGTGGAAATGGCGGAAAATGGAGAGGACGGCGTGCAAAAATTTTCAACCTACGATCCTGATATAGTTTTTTTGGATTATATCATGCCGAGGAAGAATGGTGTGG
>CAIVNT010000642.1 GCA_903907305.1 uncultured Ignavibacteriota bacterium | reverse complement strand
GAAGGATGATATTATGGATTGCGACACTTGCTCAGCATGAACAGTTGCTAACCTGACACCATTACCCCCTTGGGACAATGACTTTCTCAGAAGGCTCAAATATAAATTCCTCTCCCGATTGTATCGAATTTATCCATTTCAAAAAGAAATTCATTCCCCAAAATGAAAACGAATCGGTTATCATTTTAGTAACTGCCGGTTATCAATTTAATAAGGTTGAACCCTTCTTCTACTCCGAACCACCGTATTTTGAGCTATTTTGCTTGGCATAGTATGTGCAGATGTTCTAACACCATACGTATGCAAATTTCAAATTTCGACAGTTTACTCTATATATTTATCGGCATTGTCGCATCAATCGGGATATATCTCGCCAGATTGTCCGGTGAAGGCAGATCAAATTTTTTTAACGGTGGAAAGCCGTCCTTTTGGATCATTTCCGCTCTATCCATTTTCGCCGGTTCTATCTTCCAATTCTTGATCCTTCTACTTCCGGTGATCACCCTTTCACTTTCATCTATCTTAATTGTGCTGGCTCTGGTCGTATCAATTATTTTCCCGATGACATTATTGAAAGACCGGCAAAGTGCGTTGGACGGGTTCATGGATCTTCTTTCAGTGAATTTGAAATCTGTCCTGTTTGTGATCACGCTGATCTTCTTTTTGGCCATTCAGCCTCTTGCTCTGTTGTATATCGCTGAAAAGGTGATTGCAAAGTTCATGGGGGGATCGTATCACGTGATCCTGATATTTTTGATCAGTGCGGCAGGACTCATCACATTGATCGGCGGAAAGAAAGTTGTGATGTACTCCAATGCCGTATTCGGAGTGACGGTCATTGTCTCTGCGGTGATCGTGATGATGCTTGGCGGTTCGATGACCGCGCCGGTGATGATGATACAGAGTATCGTTACGGATGGTGCGCAGTATTTTCAGAATCATAATGGACTCGAAACAAATTGGGGAATTGGATTTATCGGGTTTTCTGTCATCATATTGTGGATGTGGTGGATAGATAACGGCGTGATGCACGGTCAGAGAGAGCAGAGTGAGCAGCGAAATTTTACCACAGCAATGTTCACTTCATTTTCTCTGATCGTGGTTGCGCTTATTGTATTGGTAATGCAGAATCGGGGCGATGATGCGGCTTCTGCGGCGGCTGGTGTGTATGCCCCTGTGTTGATGAGTCAGACGTCGGTCTTTGTATTCGTGCTTGGTTTTGTTTCCGTTATGGTGGCAGCGTTGTCACAGTCGTTCCACACGGTTGCTTCCATCGTTACGTGGAGGGTATTTCACGGTCAGGCGCGTCATCAGGTGGAAGAGAAGCATGTGCTTGTTGCACGGCTGGTGATCGTTGCCGGAGCGTTGCTGACGATCCTGTATGTTTCGTTCGTCCAATATTTCGGTGCCGTGATGCTGGTAGTGTATGTGCAGTATCTTTCCTGCTTTGCCGCATCCATTGTCGGAGCGTTTACGGTGTTCGTGTTCCGGAAAAAATCTTACACGAACGGTGCAGCAATGGGTATCATCGGCGGTACGGCGGCGGGTATGCTCTTTGTCCTTACGACCTATGGCGGAGGTGATGCTGTTGTTCCCGTTTTCGGCACTCCATACGGCGCAGCAACCGGTATCTTTATTTTTTCGATCATCTGTTCACTAGCCGGTTCTATGATGGCGGAGCGGAAAATATCCAAACGTTCCATAGCAATGTAAATGTTTAACGCAGTTGTTTCTGTAATCCACTAATCCACAAATCACATCATAACAAGATAGGAAGAAAATATATGAAGAAGATTTTTCTACTTCTCGTAGCTTCCATGGTCATTGGTCTGCCGCTTTCTGCACAGTGGCTCGTCAATGGATTCGAGTCGACGGCAAAAGACTCGATGTTCACCATTACCAAAAACTCATCCGCAGGAAAAAAATTCTATTTTCTGCAGTATGATACTGTTGGTGCCAAGCAGGGATCTAAAGCGTACAAGACCAGCTGGAAGCTGAATGCTTCCGAAGGGTACGGCGGTAACGACGGCTACGAATTCAAGATGCCGCGCGTTAAAGATTCCTCATACTATGCCAAGAATCATAAAGGTCAGTATCGCGACAGTACCTATATGAATTTCGGCGGAGCAAAATTTGTCAGCATCTGGTTCAACAACATCAAGAAATCATCCGCAGCAGCGGGTGCCGTTCAGATGCGTTTGAAACTGCATGATGCCGGCGGAGATTCGAAATACTGGGGCGGTGGTTCGGAACAGGTTGAAGACTGGTATTTCCAGACGGATAAAGTGTATGATCAGGATCCGGGTTGGAAACAGCTGATCGTTCCGTTGAAGGACGAAGGCGCAGGCGGACCGGATGATCTGGGATTCCATCTTCCCGGTTGGAGCGGCACACAGAACGACGGCGTGCTGAATCTCAACAAGATCATCGGATTCACAGTTGAATGGACGGCAAATCCTCTGCCGGGCGATTCCACTGCAAACGGCGAGATCATGTGGGACAATATGCAGCTGCTGGATTATGCATATCAGCCGATCTACAAGTTCAACAGCTTTACCCAGGATACAGCTAATTTCAATGGTATTGGCTTCTGGGGTGCACAGGGCGGTATCAAGTATTCGGAAGAAAAAGTGGATACACTCATTGCTCCTTCCGCACTTGCTGTTGCTTACAAAGTGAACTGCTCGAATGATTGGGGAGGATATGCAAACTTCCTCTATAATTATCCCGCAGGTCAGAGCATGCCGGATCTTTCGAGCAATCAGGAATTGGTATTCTTCGTGAAAGTGGTCGATCCGATGGTCTCTTCCACCGGTGTGATCGGTAACGTAATGTCCATGCGCTTCGTGCTTCGTGAAGGAGATCTTGCATCAGGTACGGCAGGCGGCGATGAATGGTTCGCTCGTGCTGATGTTCGGCTTGATTCCGTCGGCAAGACACTTGGATGGCAGATGGTCAGCATTCCGCTGGTCGGACTTCCCGGCAGCTGGGGCGAATTTGCCGCAGCACCGTTCAAAGGTTTCTATGCAGTGAACGGCTCGGACAATGTGATGAATCTTGACAAGATCAAACAGTTTAAGGTCGAATTCTCGGCAAGCCGCGATGCTGGCCAGCCTTTCTCCGATGCATTGGTATATTCAGGGAAAGTAATGTTCAGTTCAATGCTTCGCTCAGGTTTCCGCAATACGGATAAAGTTCCGCCGGCACCTGTTTCAGGTATTCTTGCAACAAAAGGTACCTACACGAACTTAGTGACTTGGTCCGATGTTCCTTCTGAACCGGGTTCCACGTACGACGTGTATGCAAGCTTGAAAACATTCGCTTCCACATCAGCAGTCGGTGTTGAGCATGTTCCGTACTTCGGTCTGCCGCTCGGCACACAGTTCAACACACACGTTCTGCGTGCAGCAGCAAAAGATAAAGATGTTACATACTATTACGGTGTGACAGCAACAGATGCGAACGGTAACACGAACGCACCGGTTGTGATCGGACCGATTACCAATAAAGCACAGGGCGTCCCGGTCATTTCATGGGGCAAACCGGCTACATTGGCGGTGGACGGAAGTCTGGGCGATTGGGCAGGCGTAGCGCCGATCGTTCTGAACTCTTTCCGTAATCCGGCAGTAGGCCATATGGCACCGAACGGACAGTTGAAAGACAGTCTTGATCTTTCGGTGAAAGCATACCTTGCGATGGATGCCAACAATCTGTATGTGGCATTCGATGTTGTTGACGATACGGTCTCCATCGATACGACCGCAACATCATATCAGCAGGACAGTCCTGATCTGTTCCTTGGTTTCTATGATTCAAAAGGAGACCGTCATAAAGGATACAGCGGCGGTGCACGTCCTGACTATCATTTCCGGTTCTCGCAGAACGTTCTTTCCATTGACAACAAGGGCGGTGCAATCGTTGAATATGCGAAAGGGAGCACCAAATATGTCTGGAAAAAGAAGACCCTTTCCTCAGGCTACACGATCGAAGCATCAATTCCGTTCTCTCAGATCGCAGCAGCAGGCGGTGGAGACAGCGTATTTGTTGCAGCAAAAACAATGCAGATCCCGATCGACTTCTCCATCAATGATCGCGATGGCAAGAACGATCGTGATTGCATCTTCGGATATTCACCCTTCAACGACGACAATTCGTGGGCAGACCAGTTCCGCTGGACCTATACATGGATCGGCGACGATGCATTGGGTGTAAACAACAACGGTACGGTTGTTCCTGAAACCTATTCATTGGATCAGAACTTCCCGAATCCGTTCAACCCGACAACATCCATCAACTATCGGCTGGCAAAATCAGGACTGGTCTCATTGAAAGTCTATGATGTTCTTGGCCGCGAAGTTGCAATGCTGGTGAATGCCGTTCAGGATGCAGGTGTACATAACGTTCAGCTCAATGGTTCACGGCTGGCAAGCGGAATGTATCTCTACAAGATCGAATCCGGTTCATTCTCCGCAGTAAAAAAGATGATGCTCTTAAAGTAATTCCTTCAACACGGGGGGGCTTTCGAGCCCCCCTGTAGTTATTCATCAAATGAAGAACTTCGTATGAACATTTCATTCTCAAATTCAACCGCACTCCTGAAAAACTTTATCGTCCTTTGCTCCGCATTACTGGTGATCGCGCTTCCAATGGATGCCGGTCAAACGGGAAAGATATCGGGAAAAGTCACGGATGCTAAAACCAATGAACCTCTTGTCGGTGCCACGCTGATGATCCAGGGAACAAAGCTAGGGGCGGCGACCGATTTTGACGGAGATTATTATATCTCGAATCTTACTCCCGGCACATACAATGTTGTGGTCAGCATTTTGGGATATCAGAATACTGTCGTCAAGAATGTTATCGTGAAGATCGACCTGACGACGGATGTGAACGTAAAACTCAACTCGACCGAGGTGATCGGACAGGAAGTGGTGATCCAGGCGGAACGGCCTCTCGTTCAAAAAGATCTGACCTCTTCTTCGGTGACGGTCTCATCGGAAGAGATCAAAGTGATGCCGGTAGAAAATATCAACCAAATCATCAACCTTCAGGCGGGTGTTGTTGGTGGGCATTTTCGCGGCGGACGCACAGGTGAGGTAGCATATTTGATCGACGGTATGCCGATCAATAATCCTGCAAACGGCAGTACCGGATTCACTCCGGAAAATTCTTCCATCCGTGAGATGGAAGTGATCAGCGGAACATTCAATGCAGAATACGGACAGGCAATGTCCGGTGTGGTGAATATCGTAACACAGGACGGCAGCAGCAATTTCGCCGGATCCTTCTCAAGTTATTTCGGCGACTATTATACATCGCATACGGACACGTATCTGAATCTGGATAAATTCAACGTAACCCGTTCAAAGAATATTCAGGCAAGCCTCAGCGGCCCGACAGGAATTGATGACGGTCTGACATTCTTTATTACCGGACGGTATGTGAACGATCAGGGATTCCTGTTTGGTAAAAGGGTCTTCAATATCAGCGATCAGATCCTGCCCGTGCTCGATCCGAACGGATATCAGATTCAGGTTCCCGTGGGAATGGTCCTTCCGGATCCGAATTTTGTGACGGATAACGATCAAAACCTCTACAAGATGACGAAGACCGGGGATGGTTCATATGTTCCGATGAATCCCTCGCGGAAATATTCGTTCAACGGTAAATTGGCCTATACGCTCGGCTCGTTAAAATTCACCTATGGGTATTTCTATGAAGATAATTATAATAAATATTACGATCACGCGTATCGTCTTACGCCCGACGGGATCATGAGTCATTATGGTCTGAACACGATCAATTCATTCCAGATTAGTCACGTGCTGGATGTCAGTACGTTCCAGACATTGAAGTTTTCCGTGAATAATTACCGCCAAAAAGGATATGTCTTCGAAAATCCGAACGATCCCCGTTATGTGAATCCTACACAGGGGGGCGCATATTCGCCGTATACGTTCAACAGCGGCGGCATGAATTCCAGTCGGTATGAATCCAATAATCAAAGCGTGATAGGACAATGGTCAATTACATCACAGCTCTCAAAGAATCATAAGATCGGAGCCGGTCTAGAAGGACGGGTGCATCATATCTTCAATCATGGAATGAATATCACCACCTATGAACGGGACAGTTTGGGTATCAACTTTGTGACACTGGTATATCCTCTTGTCGGATCCATTGGAAATCAGATGTATGACAAGCGTCCGAAGGAAGCATCGGGATACATCCAGGATAAGATGGAATACGGGGATATGATCATTAACGTGGGTGTCCGCGGGGATTATTTCGATCCGAGTTCAAAATATCTGGTCGACCCGACCAGTCCTCCGAAAGAAGTAACGACACAGGCAAGCCGTGATGCACATCCGCTGCAATGGGCGTCAACAAAATTTCAGGTGAGTCCGCGCCTGGGTGTTTCCTTTCCGATCACAGAACAGGGAATCATCCATTTTTCGTATGGACACTTCTTCCAGATCCCAACATTCGAGAATCTGTACAGCAATTCCGATTATCTTGTGCAGTCAGGATCATCCGGGTCGTTGTCTGCACAGATGGGAAATCCTAATCTTGATGCACAGCGCACGACCACCTATGAACTTGGTCTTCAGCAGGCACTCTTTGAAAATATCGGGGTCGATTTTACCATTTATTACAGGGATATCAGGAATCTTTTAGGAATGGAGATCCTGAATACGACCGAAGGTGTGAAATACGCGCGTTTCATCAATCGTGATTACGGCAGCGTGCGTGGTATGATCATTTCGCTGGATAGACGCTTTGCTGATTACTTCAGTCTGAGAGCAGATTATACATTCCAAATCGCCGAAGGAGATGCTTCTGATCCTCAGTCCGTGTTCTATAATAATCAGACCAACCCTCCGACGGAAACAAGTAAACAGCTCGCTCCGCTGAGCTGGGATCAGCGTTCAACACTGAACCTGAATCTGACCGTCGGTGAGATGGGGAACTGGACGACCGGGTTGATCTTCCAATACGGTAACGGATTCCCGTACACGGAATCGAACCGTGCCTCGCTGATCCGGATCGAGAACGGTGGTCTCAAACCAACGACCTATAATCTTGATCTTCGTGCCGAAAAGAATTTCCAGTATGAAGGACTGAATTTCTCCGTCTTCATGCTCATCTACAATGTGCTTGATATTAAAAATGAAGTGAATGTCGATTCATGGAGCGGCCGTGCCAATATCGATCTGTTAACATCACAGAATGCGAAAAAGATCGTCGGCGTGAATACTGTTGCAGAGTTTCAGAATAACCCCACAAGTTTTTCGAACCCGCGCCAGGCACGGTTTGGCGTGAATATCGGATTTTAGAAAATACGTTCAGGAGCGTACAATGAAGTTCAAACATACAATTGCAGCATTCATATTTTTGGTAAGCATTCCGGTCGTTTCGCTGCACGCACAGATCGATCCAAAGATCCAGGCGTACAGGAACGATGCCAAAGGTGAGTATCAATACCGGCGTCAGGGGACGATGGATGGAAACCTCATCCGCACCCTGTATTTCACCAATGGTGAAGTGGGACAATGGCCGTATTCACCCTCTCTGGAATGGCCGAAAGGATCCGGACATCAATATCTCGACGGTGTATCGGTACTAGTTGCTGCTGAAATTGATACATCTGTGACGCATTATAATCAAGCCATTCATCCGCTGGAAACATCGTATCGCGAAGAAATGGCAAAAGATCCGGTGACAGGGATGATCTGGGGATTTGAACCGTTGCCGGGTTACATGAACGATAAGAATCCATTGAAGTCTCCAGCGATCAACCGTGACTCTATGTCATTTCCTGCGGTATGGCCATTAGCATTGGGAAAAGGTCCCGAATGGAACGGTTACTGGTACGGATATTTCGGTCGTGGTGTGAACAATGCGGATTTTGAAACATTCTTTGTGATGGACGATTCGAAGGACGGAAAGTACAAACGGCCTCCCTACAAATTCTATCCGATCGCAGCAGATTCGGACCGGGGCGGACTTGGACTGCGCGTTGAAGTGCGCGGATTCCAATGGTCGCACGTACTCGCTGAGGATGTGATCTTTTGGCATTATGATATTGTGAACCTGTCCGATTATAAGTATAAAAAAACATGTTTTGGTTTCTTCTCTGATCCCGGCGTCGGCGGTCCTTCAAGCGGTGCCGACGATGCAAGCTATAGTTCGGTGCTCGATCTGTGCTATGCGTGGGACCATCGAGGAGTCGGTGAACCCCAGTTTGGTGTCTGGAAGACGGGGTATTATGCATATGCGTATTTGGAAAGTCCGGGAAATTCCGAGAACGGTATCGATGATGACGAAGATGGTATGGTCGACGAAAAACGTGATGACAATATCGACAACAATCATAACTGGGTAAAATTCGAAGACACCAATAAAAATGGTGTGTGGGATCTCGGCGAACCATTGAATGACGATCTTGGGGCCGACGGTGTGGGACCATTTGATCCTCAGTATTCGGTTACGGGACGCGACCTTGGTGAAGGGGACGGATTACCGACGCATGGTGAACCGAACTACGAGGAAACCGACAAAGATGAATCCGATCAGATCGGTCTCTCTGCCGTTTCTTTAACGCCGTTGTCCGACAAAGGACCGAACGGCATCTGGCCGAAGAACAACGAACCGGTCTGGAGAAAGATGACCGGCGGATTTGTGGATACCGGTATCACGAACTCCAACATCAGTATCGTTTTCTCATCTGGACCATTCCCGTTGAACAAAGCAGCGCGCGAACGATTCTCCATGGCGTTGATCCTCGGAGCGGATCTTGATCAGGTGATCTTTAATAAGACAACAGTGCAGGCGATCTATAATGCGTATTATAACTTCTCCGCACCACCGCTCACACCGCATCTTACTGCGGTTCCCGGTGACAGACAGGTATTCCTCTATTGGGACAACCTGTCGGAGAATTCGTTTGACCGTTTCCTGCGGAGAAAAGATTTTGAAGGATATATGGTATTGAGAAGTCAGGAAGCGGAGTTCAACGATGTGAAAACAATCACGGACTCAAAAGGAGCATTCAAATACTGGAAGCCGATTGCTCAATTTGATGTGATCGATACGATCCAGGGACCGGATCCTGTGGGTATCAACGGCGCGCATTTCTGGCGCGGTGACAACTCCGGTCTGCAACACTCCTACATCGATAAGAATGTAAAGAACGGCGTAAAATATTATTATGCGATCGTTGCATACGATCAGGGAGATCCCACATACGGCAAGACAGGATTACAGCCGACGGAGACGCCGAAGATCATCACAGAAGATGTCAACGGTACACTCAAGTTCACAGACATCAACTGTGCAGTTGTGATACCGAATGCAGCAGCGGCCGGATATGTTCCGCCGCAGATCGAAGGTTCATTGACCCGATTGACCCAGGGAATTGGAACAGGATCGATCGCTATTCAGATCGTCAATCCGAACTCGATCACGACCGGGGCTGAGTACAGGATCCAATTCGACTCCAGCGGAAAATTCCCGGAATACGGCACAAAATCGGTGAATGTCTATAAGAAGAACGGCGCTTCGTTCGACACGCTTCTGCGGTCGATAAAACTGGCGGATGTCAGCGGAGATAAATCGAGCACGCCGTTCGACGGAATGACGATAACAGTAACGAATAATTCAAAGATCTCCCTCGACACCATGGGATGGGTCATCGGAAAACCGAGCGTGTTCATGTTCGTTTCGCCGGACAGTTCGGCTCCTTCGTTGAATAAATTATGGCCGAGCGATTATGAGATAAAATACTTTGCCGGTAATGCTGATACATCGAACGGGGATCTTGACCCTGTTGTCTATCCGCCGATCCCGGTGAACTTTACCATTACGAATACGACATTCGGATACCGGAATAAATTCATTATTCAGGATAATGATGCCGACGGAAAATTCAGTTCGGGTGATGTGATCAAGATCCTCGAATTCACCAATAATAACGCGAGCCTTTGGCTGCCATGGAAGATCTCGTATTTCTACATCGGTACACCGGTGCTGCCGCTGGCCGGGGATAAATATATCTTCAAGACCAAGAAACCATTCTTTACCGGCGACTATTTCAAGATCAATACGCGGTCATCCCGCACGGATATTGGTCTGGCAAAAAATCAAATGGATAAGATCGATGTCGTACCGAATCCTTATGTCGGATATGCATCATGGGAACCGAAGACGATCTATGCAACAGGACGAGGCGACCGGAAGATCGACTTTGTGAATCTGCCGCAGAAATGCACGATCAGGATCTATACGATTGCCGGTGCGCTGGTGAAGACGCTGGAAAAAAATTCCGGTTCGATGAACGGGGCTACGTCGTGGAATCTTGTATCGGAAGACGGAACGGACGTTGCCTACGGTCTTTATATCTATCATGTTGATGCACCGGGTGTGGGATCACACATCGGAAAATTTGCCCTTATCAAATAACTTTAAACGATGGTCATTATGAAATCGAAGAACACACTCATCATCAGCATCTTGTTCTTATTCACCGTCACTGCAACCGCGCAGCAATTCGTCTCGAACGTTTCAAAACGCGGAACGACAGCGGCACCGTTCCTCTCCATTGCGCAGGGAGCACGGGCGTTGGCGATGGGAACAGCCTTTGTCGCCGTTGCGGACGATCAGACGGCGATGTATTGGAATCCTGCCGGTATCGCGGACCTGAGCGGAAACAGGATCGTATTCGACTATACGCAATGGATAGCAGATATTAAATATAATTACGTCGGAGCCACGGTCAATCTCGGGTCTATGGGTACAGTCGGATTGAATCTCACTTCTTCCAGTATCCCGGAGATGCGTGTGACGACCGTGGACCTTCCCGAAGGAACGGGTGAGATGTTCGGCGTTTCCGATGCAGCAGTGGGGGTGACGTATGCGCTGAAACTGACCGATAAATTTTCGATCGGATTCAATCCCAAATTCATCTATCAAAAGATTTGGAAGATGAGTGCTACAGCCATCGCGATCGATATGGGTGTGAAATATGTGACGCCGTTCGACGGTATCACGCTCGGTATGTCCATCTCGAACTTTGGTTCAAAGATGCGGTTATCCGGCAATAACACACTGGTGCTCTACGATCCGGATCCGTTCACCACTGGAAACAACGCACATATTCCCGGAGATGCTCGGACGGATTCATGGACACTTCCGCTCAACTTCAAGGTCGGTATTGCATACACTGCGCTCTCCACTGAAGCGAACCGGTTGATCCTTGCCGTGGATGCTTCCCATCCGAGTGACGACTACGAAAGTGTCGACATCGGAGCGGAGTATGTGTTCGATGATTTCATTGCGCTGCGCGGCGGTTACAACTCGCTCTTCCTCAGCAGCGCGGAAGAACGTTTCACGATGGGATTCGGTATACAGCAAAACCTGATCGGCAGCACCCAGATCACCATTGATTATGCGTATCAGGATTATCAACGATTGAAGAACGCTCAAAAATTTTCAGTAGGGATCATATTCTAATAGTGGTCTCACTAATGGTTATTATTAATAATTGTCACACTGAGCGGAGTCGATCTACGATCCCGTAGGGAAGTGTGACAATTTCAGAGAATCATGCCTCGTCACCGCTCGGCATGACATTCCAACGGTGTTGCTGAGGCCCTTTCTAATTCTAAACGTATGTTGCGACGATGGCTGTTCATTTTTTCTCTCTGTATCATAATCCGAACTTCCGTCTATTCGTCCGTCATGGTGAATCAAGCGGGGTATCTTCCAAACGCACAAAAGCGATTCATTACAACGGCAGTTGCGGACAGTTTCCGGATTGTCGATAGGACCAACCTTGAGATCGTCTTCTCCGGAAAGATCATCCTTTCCAAAACGAACGATCCTGCGACGGGGCTCACCGTCTATTCCGGGGATTTTTCCTCCTTTCAGAAGAGCGGTACATACTTCGTTTCAATTTCTCCATCCGAATTTTCCTACGATTTCACTATTGCGGACACCGTTTTTCGTCCCGTATATCTTGCTTCACTCAAAGGATTCTATTTTCAGCGCTGCGGTCAGTCGCTGATACCGTTATTTGCAGGCATCTATTCCCGTGCAGGCTGTCATGGAAATGACGGGACATTCCATTCCACTTCGGATTCCATGGGATATGGTTATGTTTCCGGCGGTTGGCACGATGCCGGTGATTACGGCAAATATGTGGTCAATGCGGGAGTAACGGTCGGGACGTTGCTGATGGCGTATGAATTATATCCGTCGCGCTTCTCTACAGATAATCTTGGATTACTCGAGAGCGGTAATTCCGTTCCCGATATTCTTGATGAGGTCCGTTACGAACTGAACTGGATGCTGAAGATGCAGCACTGGAGCGGCGGAGTATATTTTAAGGTGACGCGCGAGCAGTTTGAAGGATTCTCAATGCCTTCAACCGATAACGGAAAACGATATATCTATCAGATCTCGACAACTTCCACCGCTGATTTTGCCGCTGTCTTTGCACGCGCTGCACGCGTGTATAAAGCGTATGATCAAAAATTTTCTGATTCCTGTCTCTCCGTTGCGCGCAGAGCGTGGGGATATCTCCAGTCCCATCCGACGATCGTTCCTGCGGGAGGATTTAAGAATCCATCCGGCACGGCGACCGGCGAGTATGGTGATGGAAATGATTCTGACGAACGATTATGGGCAGCGGCGGAACTCTTCTCGGCTACCGGTGAGGCGCAATTCAATTCTTATTATACAGCGAACTATGTTTCGGGCGGACTGATCAATCAGCCGATGAGTTGGCCCAATGTCCGGACGATGGCACACCTTGCGTATCTCTATACTCAGCAGGCATCTGCCAGTAATCTAAACAAGATCGCCCTTCGGCAGTCCCTGTTGGATTACGCAGCATCCGTCATCAACACCGTCAATACCGACGGATTCTCTTCGTCTTTGACAACATCTGAATATTATTGGGGAAGTAATTCCGGAGTGCTGAATAAAGCGATCCTGCTGATATTGGCATCGCGCGAAAGCGGTAATGCCGCAGCAAAGACCGCCGCACTGCAGCAGCTCAATTATATCCTCGGTATGAATGCACACTCAATTTCGTTCGTTACCGGCATCGGCCAGCATCATGTGCTGCATCCTCATCATCGTCCGTCATCGTCGGACGGCATCACCGAACCTATTCCAGGATTACTTGCGGGGGGACCGGAACAGGGGAGAAGCGACGCAGTGCTTCAGGCAAAATTCTCGGCATCAACGCCGCCGGCGCTGATCTATACGGACGAGGAAGGAAGTTACGCATCCAACGAGATCGCGATCAACTGGAATGCACCGCTGGTATTTGTAGCGGGATTCTTTGCGGCTGAAGGCTCGAGCACCGGAATGGGAACACGTTCCGTAGAACAGCCCGGCGAATTTCAATTGATGCAGAATTTTCCGAATCCATTCAATCCGAGCACAACCATCAGCTACAGGATCCCGTCCGACAGTCATGTCTCGCTGGATGTCTATTCAATTCACGGAACAAGGATCTCAACACTGGTGAATGAGCGGCAAGTATCAGGATTGCATTCTATCGAATTTACTGCACAACATCTTTCAAGCGGTCTCTACATCTATAGTCTTCAAGCCGGAAAATTCCATGATGCTCAAAAAATGGTACTCATCAAATAAATCAACGGACACTCATTGAACATGAATCTCCACCGATCGATGCGAATATTTGTTCTAATGTTTGCGGTATGCATGGCGGCATATTCGCAGTATCCTACACTGGATTCAACGCTCAGTATTGTGCAGATCTCGGGCGTTGCTGTCCCGTACCAAAACGGAATCCCCATCCCTTCGTTTGAAAAGCAGACCCGCCCCGTTGTTCAACTTGCAGGATTGTGGAAAAAATACCGTTTTGCGGCCAACCATACCATTACTATGTATAACCGCGCTAACAGTGGACTGGCACTCGTCACAAACGAAGCGGGGAACCGTTTTGCTGTCAACTATGATGATTCTGCGTGGCCGTATAAAGTTCTTCCGGGCGTTGAGAACGTGCTGAATGCGAATGAGAAAACACCGGAGTATTATCAGGATGGCGTTTGGTACCGACGTTCCTTCACTGCGGCGGATTCGCTCAAAGGAAAAAATGCCACTCTCAATTTTCTCTCGGTGAATTATATCTGCGACGTGTGGCTGAACGGGATCTATCTGGGATATCATGAAGGTGGATACACACCGTTCGCGTTCGATGTGACATCCATACTGCGGACGGACACCGTGAACGTTCTTGCTGTTCGTGTGGACAATTTGCCCTGGGGAAAACGGAACGATATCGTCCCGTTCTACACCTGCGATTGGTTCAATTATACGGGAATCATTCACGATGTGTATATCGACTTTGCTGATCCTGTCTCTGTTGTCCGTGCCGATGTTGTGCCGAAAAATACCGGCGGGCTCGTCCATACAAACATTCTTATCGCAAACCGGAATGATGTTCCCGTTGATGCCGTTGTTACGATCCGTGTCTATAAAGCAAAAACGGATTCCGTCTCACTGACGAAAGAGATCACATCCGAACTAATCGATATAGAGGTTCCGATCACCGGTGTAACGACATCGCCGATCTCGATACTGAAAGATTCCGCCGCGGAGTATTCAACAAATTTTACCGTAACGAATCCTCACCTCTGGTCCCCGAAAAATCCGAATTTGTACATTATGAAAGTGACCGTGACGAAGAATGGAACGGTATTGGATGAGTTTGCAACGCAGTTTGGTATCCGCACCGTTGCGACGGACGGAGTAAAATTCATGCTGAACGGGAAGCAGGCGTTCCTTCTCGGCGTTGCGCGACACGAAGATCATCCTAATTACGGACGCAGTCTTCCAAAGAATATCATCTTTTCGGATCTGAGCACGATCAAATCCATGAACGCAAACTATATTCGGACAGGACATTATCCGAATCATCCATACACTTATCTGGTGGCGGACCGGCTTGGTCTTATTATTATGGAGGAAATCCCCGTATGGTGGTTCGATGATGCCGCGTCGTGGGATATCCAGAATAATACGCGCCATATCCATCATCAGATGTTCCGCGAGATGGTGTTCCGCGATTACAACCGGCCCTCGATCGCTATGTGGAGCACTTCGAACGAATGCAAAGAAGTGAACGGAAGAGCGGTCTTCAACAAAGCTGTCCGTTCGGAATTGAATGCACTGTATGCCGACGGAAGACTCATCACGCAATCTGCGGCAGCGGACCGTCCCGGGCCGGCCGATGCTTCGCAGAATGAAGTAGATGTGCGCGGGTGGACAATGTATTTCGGAATTTTTCACGGCAGCACACTGTTTGCGGGCACAAAGAAGTTCATCGCCGATGCGGTGACAGCCAATCCCAGCAAACCGGTGATGGATACGGAATACGGCTACTGGTCCAGTGAGAACGGCGCATCGCAAAACGATCAGGTGAGGGCGTTCGATTCAACATTCGCCGCATTTTCGCTGTATGCACCGATCGAGCAGAATGGAACACCGAG
>CAIVNT010000641.1 GCA_903907305.1 uncultured Ignavibacteriota bacterium | reverse complement strand
CACAGCGATGTACCTTATGATAATTATATGCAGATGCTGGAAACGGCCAGAAAGTACGGGCAATACCCGATAGAAATAAAATAGCAAAAACTTAATAGAAAAAGTTTACTATACCTGCAAGGAGGAAACTATGTTTAAAACAAAAATCGGCAGGTGGTTGGCCTGCCGATCACGATCACTTTACCGATGTCGCTATTTTGAGCATCTGCTGCACTTTCTTCAAGGAGCTCGATTCCGCATAGAACCGGATGATCGGCTCCGTTCCCGAAGCCCGGACGAGGATCCATCCATCCTTCGTCACCAGCTTCACGCCGTCCGTCATATCGTATTTGGTCACCTCGAACGGGCCAACCTTCTTTGGTTTGCTCTGGTAGAACTTCATTACTTTTTCTTTTTGCATGGTCGTCAGATGAGCATCGATCCTTCCGAAATGATGTTCGCCGAACTCATCGAACAACTCTTTCACCAGCGCACTCAGTTTCATCCGCCGCACCGCCATCACTTCCGCCAGCAGGAATCCAATGAAGATTCCGTCACGTTCGGGCAGATGTCCTTTCACCGCTATACCGCCGCTCTCTTCACCGGCGATGATGATATCTTTCTCTGTCATCAAACGACAGAGATGTTTGAATCCCACCGGTGTTTCATAGAGCCGAACGTTATAATGTTCGCACATCTTTGTAATCAGATCCGTTACCGAGAGGGATTTTGCCACAGCTCCCCGATAATGCTTTCGCTCCATCAAATATTTCAGCAATATCGCGAAGATGCGGTGTGAATCGACAAAATTTCCTTTTTCATCCACTGCTCCGATGCGGTCCGCATCACCGTCCGTTGCAAAACCGAAATGATATTTTCCGGCACGGACCTCCATGCTGAGCTCTTCCGTATTCTGCGGCAACGGTTCAGGATTCGTTGTACCGAATGAAGGATTATAATCACTGCGGATGGTTCCCATTTTCGGCAGGAATAATTCGGGAATTCCCATTCCGGCGCCGTGCATCGCATCGTGCATGATCTTTAATTTTACGGATTTGATCAGATCAAATTCGATCTTCGTCTGCAGATCCGCAACATATATCTTCGTCAGATCAATGAATTGGATCTTCTTATTTTTCACAAGTTCTTCAAATGGAACCAATTCCAACGGCAGCACAGCAACATCCTGAAGCGGTTCAAGTTCTTTTTCCACTTCGGTGATCATTTCGGGATGCGCCGGTCCGCCGAAATCCCCTTTGATCTTGAATCCATTATATTTGGCAGGATTGTGACTCGCCGTGATCACCACTCCTCCCGCAGCTTTTTTCCTCACCACTCCAAGAGAGACCATTTGTGTGGCGGAGATCTTATCCGCCAACAGCACTTTCACACCGAAAGAAGCGATGACCTGTGCGGCACAATGAGCGAATTCCTTCGAGAGGAACCGTGCATCATACCCGATGACAACACCGTTCTTTGCACATTTATGTTTTGAAAAATAGCGCCCGGTTGCGAGCGCAACTTTTTGGACGCCGGCAAATGTGAAATCTTCCGCAATAACACCGCGCCAGCCGTCAGTTCCGAATTTGATTTGGGTCATAATAGTTTAGATTAGGTGAGAGGTATATGATGGTGTATTGGTGATTAATGTTATCAATCAATCTGTGGATACTCTTCTTCCGCACATTATATTTCAACTATTCTCAGAATACCGTGGTTTGCCTTAAAACTAAAGATTTTTCTTTGTTCTTGAGCAAAATATACTAAAATTTGAGGGTGGAAAAAAGAACGAATATCACCTGTAAATCCCTCATTTCAATACCTTCTTCTCTGTTGATTCTTCTCTTGATTCAAGCCGGATTCGCTCAGGATGCACAGGAAAAGAAATACTATTTCTTTCATCCCGAAAATACATTCGGTTCCGAATCTCAGGTCGGTCCCATTAGCGTATTCATCAACGGCGGATATGATATGATGCGGAACGGCGGACATCCAAAGAATCCTTTCACGTGGGATTATGACGGGGACGGGACTCACGTCTGGCGGAACATGCGCGACCCCATCGGCAATATCCGCAAATTCGGATGGGATGAGTTCGTGCATCAGGAGATCTTCAATTTCACTGTCGGCGTGAAGAATGCGGAATTCCTTCCGAATATCGGAGGACACACGGTGGGAAATGGAATGCACTTTGCGAAACTGGCAGAGTATCTTGAATATCATAATGTTCCACTTCCCTATCTTTGGTCCGGCCTGACCACAACTGCATACCAGATATTGAATGAAGTGATCGAAGCGGAAGGATACCGAGGCATTAATGTGGACCTGGTCGCCGATCTGTATATATTTAATCTCAGCGGTATTGCCATCTTCAGTACCGAGTGGGGAAAAACGTTCTTCTCCGAGACGCTGCCGGTCAACGAATGGTCACCGCAGCCGATCCTTGATCCATACAACGGTCTTCTACAGAATGCGGGACAGCAATATTACGTCCGTAAAAATTTCTCTTTCCTTGGCAATTGGTCGCCGTTCTTCTATTATGGAGTGTATACGATCTTCGGAACCAGTTACGCTTATGACCCACAGAATAATCTTACGTTCGGCGTCGGCCGCGTTGTGAACAAACTCCGAGAAGGTCGGTTGAGAGGATTCAGAAAGATCGATCCTCAATTAGATGGAACAGCGGGATTCTTTTGGGACAAAAATACTTCACTGATGGCATCGGTGCTGTTCACCGGACCGGGATTGTACAATATGCAGCTGAATATCTATCCTGGAGTGATCTCCATCTTCGATTACTCACCGGGATTCTATCTTGCGGTCGGGGAATGGGACGGGATCGTATTAGGGGTTACATTCTCAGAACTCCCTCTCGGACTCGGTTACAGCCACAAATAAAAATGCCGCACCAAGTCTTCACTTGATGCGGCATATCTATAGTATTACCTTTCCTTCAGATCAGCGTTTCAAATTGAACGCGCCCAATCCTGCATAGATACTGTTCGTATCCAATTCCTCTTCGATCCTCAGCAGTTGATTGTATTTTGCGATACGATCCGTTCTGCTTGCGCTTCCGGTCTTGATCTGACCGGCGTTCGTTGCAACGGCGATGTCCGCGATGGTAGCATCTTCCGTTTCGCCGGAACGATGGCTGATGATGGCGGTATATTGTGCACGTTTTGCCATTTCAATCGCGTCAAATGTTTCCGTCAGAGTACCGATCTGGTTCACTTTAACCAGGATTGAATTTGCGACACCCTGCGAGATTCCTTTTGCAAGAAATTCGGTGTTCGTCACGAACAGATCATCACCGACGAGCTGCACTTTTCCACCGATCGTATCGGTGAGAAGTTTCCAGCCTGCCCAGTCATTCTCCGCCATACCGTCTTCAATGGAGATGATCGGATAGTTGTCCACCCATTTCTTCCAATACGCAACCATCTGTTCTGCGGTGAATTTTTCCTGCGTTGATTTATAGAATAAATATTTTCCATCCTCTTTCTGATACATCTCGCTGCTTGCCGGATCGAGTGCGATGAACACATCTTCGCCTGCTTTGTATCCCGCTTTGCCGATCGCTTCCATGATAACGTCGAGAGCTTCTTCGTTCGATTTCAGGCTCGGTGCGAATCCGCCTTCATCGCCGACTGCCGTGTTATATCCTTTTTTATGAAGGACGCCTTTCAGGGAGTGGAACACTTCTGTACCCATACGGAGTGCTTCAGCAAATGTCGGTGCGTTTGCAGGGACGACCATGAATTCCTGGAAATCCACATTGTTATCCGCATGACGTCCGCCGTTGATGATGTTCATCATCGGAGTCGGAAGGACCTTTGCATTCACGCCGCCGAGATAGCGATACAGGGGGACATTGAAATAATTTGCTGCCGCTTTTGCTGTCGCCATTGAAACTGCGAGTATAGCATTTGCGCCAAGTTTGGATTTGTTCGATGTTCCGTCCAATTCGATCATCATCTTATCGATGCCAACCTGGTCCTGTGCATCGAATCCCGTCAGTTCTTCGGCGATGATATCGTTGACATTTTCAACAGCTTTCAATGTGCCTTTGCCGAGATAACGATTTTTGTCTCCGTCACGAAGTTCTACTGCTTCATGTTCGCCGGTGGATGCACCGCTCGGGACTGCTGCGCGGCCGATGGTACCATCTTCGAGTTCAACTTCTGCTTCTACTGTCGGGTTTCCGCGTGAGTCAAGGATCTCGCGTGCCCAAACGTCTGTAATTATTGACATTTTTTGCTCCATTTTCATTGAATAATAGGTTCGGTTGGTAATGATGTATGAATTTCGGCAAAAATTGATAGAAAGGAAAGCGAATTATTCCTTGAATATCTCCAACGGAAACAGTAGGTTTGCACATCACCCAGACGGAGGTTCAATGAAACAGATACTTATATTGATCACAGCATGCGTGCTTTTCATTTCCGCTCAGACTCCCGCCCCGCCGAAAACGATTCATTTCAAAGAACTGCAAAAATGTCTTCCTGTAAAAGCGCCTGCCGGATTCACAAGAGAAAAACCAAAGGGTCAATCCATCTCATCATCAGGAATCTCCACTTCAAACGCATCTGTTGAATTCACCGCGATGAAGAAGGAGAAACAATTGCAGACGATAGATGACGGAAAGCAGGATTCTGTTTTGATCGATGTGACATGGAGTGCGTCGGTCGAGATCATGGATTATGCAGGAATGGGAGAAGGAATGGCTGCTTCGTTGCAGGCGATCTCCGGATTGCAGTTTGAGAATGAAACGGAGGATGGGTATGAGAAATCCGTAACATTTAATGGATACAAAGGGATCGAAAAATTACATTCGGAAGAGACCTCACGATCCTGTTCGCTGCAGCTTGTCGTGGGGGATCGGTTCATCGTTACTGCCAATGGAAACGGATTTGCCGATGCAGCGATCCTGCAGTCATTGCTGAATGCATCGGATCTCACAAAACTGACGCAGATGAAATAATAATGTGAACAATTGTTTATTGATGTTTAAAATTCAATTCCATAGTTTCGCACTCGCTTCTTTCACAATCTCAGTCATTTTTCAAGGAGGGTAGTATGGATATAAAGATCAATTATGTTGCTGTGGCGGTAGCAGCTGTTGTAATGTGGATCATCGGTGCGGTGTGGTACGGCGTGCTCTTCTCCGCACAATGGATGAAGTATACAGGCATTACCGAAGAGATGGCGAAAGGAATGAGCGGGTTGGATAACGCTATCATGATGGGCGGTTCACTGGTTGGTGCATTCGTAATGTTCTATGTACAGACCTATATCCACCACGCCTTTCAGGTGAAAGATGTGAAGGGGGCCGCACAGGCTGCTGTCTGGAGCTGGATCGGATTTGTTGCCATGGTACATCTGGTGAACAATCTGTATCAGGGAAGATCATTTATGCTCACCATGATCGATTCGGGATACTGGCTGGTCAGCATGATCATCGGCGGGATCATATTGGTGAAGATGCAGAAGAAAGAAGCGGCGGCGAATTAGACAATGAATCAGAAACGAAAAAGGGCAGATGAAAATACTTCATCTGCCCTTTTTGTTATATCACTAAAGGCATCTTCTTTGGTTGACTCCGTGCTGTGCGTTGAATAAATACAAACTACTGATGTTATTTTTTCATAAATACTTTTCCTTCGACATTTACCACTACTTTTTCGGAAGAATTATAATTAAGATGAAACACACCATCTTGTCCTACATCAAGAATAATTTTATCACTTGTAACGTCATATTTTCCAAGCATCTTCTTTCCATCAATTGTAATGCTGGCCGATTGGTCTTTGTTCAATCGAAGCTCTATATTGGAATCTGATAAAACCCATACCCCCTGTAACCAGGATGGCGCTTTATTTGCTTTAATCTTTTCAATCTCAACTTTGGCATTCGCCTCTGCTTTTTTAACTTCTGCATTTAATCGTACTTTTTCCAATTCATTCTGCCGGGATAATTCCTGTTGTTTTTCTTCTCGGGTAATTCTCTCTTCCTCTTTTTTATTGATCTCCATTCTTATCTTTCCCATAAAGGTTGAAGCCTCTGCAACACGGGTGTCGTCCGAAATGACATTGACAAGTTCTGCAATTGCTCCCGTTAGATCACCTTGGGAATATTTCGCTTTGGCCGACTTCATCGCATCTGCCGAGATTTTCTCATAGGTTTTTTTCAATCCGTCTTCGGATTGGGATATCATTTCAGCAAATTCCTTAGGATTGATCATCATCTTTGCGATGGCTGCTTTCATTGATTTTTCTTCGCTGTCAGCTAATCCCTGCGCCGTAGAAAACATGCTTCCGATTTTTTCGCCGGTAATAGAAATCCCTAATGAGATAGTGACCTCGCATGTTGTGAGGAATTGGGGCCCCTTCATACCATCGATCTGCTTCACATCATTTTTTTTGATTACACCATCCAGCATCAGTATTGCTTTATCTGATACACGATGATTCATTTTTTCGATAGCGAAAGCGAATTTTTTTTCAACGTCGAATACTCTGCTGCCCTGTTCATCTTTAATTGTCAACGAAAAGGTCATTGGGGCGCTTGCCGATGTTGTGAATGACGCTGTTGCTTTTGCATCATCGACATATTTTCGAAATAGCGGCGACAATTTATACGGATTGAGGACGGCCGTTACTTTTCCTTTGTCTGCCATCGATGGAATTGCTTTTACCCATACATCGATCGTTCCGTCATCTTTAGTTACGCCTCGCTCGATCAAAGAGCCATTGTCATAGCTGATGACCATCGGCAACTGCTGGATAGGCAGTTTTTTCCCTTCATACTGTATTGTCGCTTTAAATTGTATAGGATTTGGCAACATCAATCCTAACTTTACCGTTTGTTTATCTCCTTGTGATACTTCAAGACGGATATCCGATAGACTTTTCTTGATGATCGGCATGACGTCTGCGGCTTCTTCTTTTTGATTCCATTGATATGGATACGAATTCATCGCATCGTACAGGGCACGTTTTGAAAAGAATATATTGAGTGCATCCTGAGCTTCCAGAAGAAGTTCAAGGCCTGAAAATGGTTTTCCATTTTTAAGTATATTTTTCCCTTCTCTGATCAGATCGGCGATTTTCGTCGACAAATTGTCCAAATCGGATCTGAGTCCATTCAAATATTTTTGTCTATCGAGAACGACCAGCACATATGTAATTCCGGCGACTTGTTCCTGTTTTGCTGTTTGAATTCCGGTCACTGTCTCACTCACAACGGCTGATGCACTGCTCTTATACTGATCGAGAAACTCCTCTTTGTCTCCTGTCTTAATCTCCTGTGTAAATGTTTCCACTTTTGATTCAATGGAAACACGAAGTTGCGAAGCAATTGCCTGCTGCGCTGCTGTTAATGCGGCAGATGCTGAAGGACCGATGCCGGTGCCAATCATATATTGATCAGCGGAATATCCCGCTTTCTCCGGCGAACTGAACCACGAAGGCTGAGCGAACACAGTGACTAAATCCATGAACAGCAGGCAGATCATTATTGATAATATTCTCATATATATCCCGAACAAGTTGTTTGAAAACTATTCAACCTTATTATGATGGATCAATCTTCAGCAGTATTATTTTTCGATTAATGCTCTGCTGCCGTAGTGCGCCAAGAGATGCTTTATCAAATATTTT
>CAIVNT010000640.1 GCA_903907305.1 uncultured Ignavibacteriota bacterium | reverse complement strand
GACAACGGTTCTTTTGGTGGAACAGGCATATTTAACGGTTCTTCGCAATGAACAATTGCTGAAAGTAAGTCAGGAGAATTTGAAACGTTCGCAGCAACAGCTTTCCCGCATCGAAGAATCGAATAAGGTCGGTGCCGTAGCAAAAGCAGATGTGTACCGCCAGCAAGTGCAGACTGCGAATGATGAACTTGCATTGATCAATGCACAAAGTAATTATGATAATTCTCAACAGGACCTTCTGTATCTGTTGTCGCTGGACGTTACACGGGATTATAACTTCGAGGATCCGGCGATCCTTCAACAGATCGAAGGATTGGTTTCCGACTCACTTCAACAGGAACGTGCAGATTACAACAATCTAGTTCTGGAAGCATTGAAATCACGTCCGGACTACCAGTCATCACTTCTTGCAAAACAACTTTCGGAAAATGATCTGACCATCTCGAAGTCTGGTCACTATCCCACATTGAGTCTTGGTGCGGGTTATGGAATGAACGGCAATAATCTTGGAACGATCTCGGATACGAAAACCTGGAATTGGAGATTGTCTGTCTCTGTTCCGATCTTCAGCGGTTTTCAGACAAGCACGCAAGTGCAGACAAGTCAATTGAATTATGAATTAGCAGACTATCAATTAGAGCAGGCAAAACGGAGCGTTGCGAAGGAAGTGAAAACATCGCTGTTAAGTCTTGAAGCTGCGCGGAAGCGTTACGATGTTTCATTGAAGAATATGAAATCCGCCGAAGAGGACCGCCGTATCGCCGAAGAACGGTATAATCTTGGTTCCAATACTCTGCTCGATCTGTTAGTGGCAACGGCGAATTATACGCAGGCACAAAGCAATAAAGTATCATCATCCTATGATTTTGTTTATGCGAAACTGCAGTTTAGGATCGCTGTTGGTAGAGAAAAGTATTAATTACATTTATTTCAGGGAGTAGTTATGGCAAACGGTAAAAAGAGCAAAAAGAAATTATATATTTTTCTGGCACTTGGGGCAGCGGCGA
This sequence comes from uncultured Ignavibacteriota bacterium, assembly GCA_903907305.1. Classification (GTDB taxonomy): domain Bacteria; phylum Bacteroidota; class Ignavibacteria; order UBA10030; family UBA8401; genus UBA8401. The sequence continues at coordinate 1,236 of CAIVNT010000640.1, read as the reverse complement.
TAGCCCTGATCCTGGTCGTCATTCTGGGTGCAAAGAAGGAGAACATCATCTCGGTGCAGACCGAAAAGATCGCGCGCCGCACGATCACTCAAATGGTGAATGCTTCGGGTAAGATCCAGCCAGAGACGATGGTGAAGATCAATGCCGAAGTAAGCGGTGAGATCACATCGCTGCCGGTTAAGGAAGGTGATCGTGTGAAGAAGGGTGAACTGCTTGTCCGTATCAAACCGGATCAGTATCAGGCGCAAGTTGACCGTGCCGAAGCAGGGCTGCAGTCCGCACGTGCATCACTGAATCTGCAAAAAGCAAATCTTGAAAAAGCAGAATCAGAATTCAAACGTGCTCAGGAACTGTTTGATAAAAAATTATTATCGGACCAGGAATTTGTCACCGCAAAGACTTCATTCAGTGCAGCAAAATCACAGAATGAGTCGGCGCAAGCAGGAGTGCGTCAGGCAGAAGCATCATTTCGTGATGCAAAAGAGAGTCTGAATAAGACAGCGATTTATTCACCGATGGCAGGAACCATCTCGCAATTGATCTCGGAACTCGGCGAGCGAGTCAGCGGAAGCGGATTCACACAGGGAACACAGATCATGACCGTAGCAGATCTTTCCATGATGGAAGCACGTGTCGATGTCGGCGAAAATGATATTATCACCATCTCGATCGGAGATACAGCACGTATCACTATCGACGCGTATCCGGACAAAAAATTTACCGGTGTGGTGTATGAGATCGCAAATACGGCCAAATCCAAAGGACTTGGTACTCAGGAAGAAGTAACAAATTTCGAAGTGAAGATCCGTATTATTAATAAGGATATTGCACTTCGTCCCGGAATGTCCATGACGGCCGATATCGAAACAGAAACGAAGAAGAACGTTCTTGCTGTGCCGATCCAAAGCGTAACGACCCGTGCACCGAAAGGGGCAGAAGGAGAAAAACCGAAAGAAGAGGGACAGCAGCCGGCAGGATTATCAATGAATGAAAAACCGGTGGAATGTGTATTTGTCGTTGAAAACGGCAAAGCAAAGATGCTGCCCGTGAAACGAGGCATCAACGATGAAGGATATGTTGAAATATCCTCAGGGGTCACTCAGGATGTTGAAGTGGTCAGCGGAAGTTATAAGGCAATCAACCGTGAATTGGAAGACGGAACGGTCGTGAAAGTGGAAAACAATGCCGCTAAGTTTGCACTGGCCAACAAAAAAAATGAAAACAAATAATACAACT
>CAIVNT010000639.1 GCA_903907305.1 uncultured Ignavibacteriota bacterium | reverse complement strand
TAATCTCTTTCAATTTTTCAATTCGCTGTTCGCTTGCCATGGTCTGTTCCTATACTTGATTTGATGTGAGTGAATTGATCCGGGCGCAGGCGAAAGAAACTTTCTTGGTCAGCTCCCTTTGCTGTGTGTTGTCAGCACAAGCATCACTGTATTCCACCGGATATCGATTCTGAATGAACGCCATCACACGGATAAAGTATTTTATAGCAACCTTTCCCGGATGGAATTTCCTAACCGCTCCCACCCTGGAACACTCTTTAATTTCCGTACGATGTATTGTTCTTTTTCAACGCGACAATATTCGCGCTTCGGTATGGTGGTAAAATTTAAGTAGTTGAATATAATTAAGTTTTTCTGAGGAAGCCACAGGAAGAATGACAAAAATGCACTGCAATGACAGCACTAAATCAAATAATCACGATACAGAGACCAATTACGGAAGGAGACAGCGGTAAAGAGTTTTTTGGGTGAGAATAATACATTTCGATCCATCCACCATTGCATCCGCAAATGATTCTGTCGCTGCTGAACCGATAAGTGAGGCCTTCGTGATTGAAAGAGAACGACCGGATCCGAGCGGCAGAATGATGATCCGATCAGGTGATGTGACAATAAGAGAATTATTACCGAATGACAATGATGTAGGTTCAAATCCTTTTTCTAATTCGATCACCGAAAGGATGTTTCCAAAGATATCGTAATCGATGATCTTTTCTTTATCAAGCACAAATACCTCATCAGCAGGCGAGATCACAATATCTTTCGGACCGATCAATGTTCGATGAGATGCATTGAACGACCCGATCTCACGAATAAATTGTCCTCTCGCATTGAATACTGCCACCAGCGAGTGATCCTGTTCCAAAACGTAGAGATCTCCTTGTGCAGAAACAGCACACGCTATAGGTTTGAATCGACCTGAAAGCTGATTGTTATTCTCTTCATTGAGTGTTTGAATGACATTGAGCTGTTTATCAAACCGAAGCACTCTCCTGTTATTGTAATCCACTACATACAGATCAAGCAAAAATGAACTGCAAACATCAGTCGGCATATCGAATGCATCATTGCCGAATCCTTTCCCCCCCACCGTTGAGATGATATCGTTGCGCCGCGAGACTGTGATCACGGAATTTTTTCCTTGATCTACGGCTGCGATTGCACCGTCAGCAAGCATGGCAATACTGGTTCCTCGAGAAAATAGCTCTGCGGCAGATTCAACGGTCAACGTTATGACAGAATCGGTCTGGAAAATGAGTAAGAAGAAAAGTGCTGCAATCATATACACAATATACTTATTTTTTGATTTAACAACGTTTTAAAACAAAAGCCCCCGATCACTCGGGGGCTTTCGCTGATTATGAAGAGAAGTCTCTTCCGTTATTCACGGAAAGGATTACTTCATCAACATCATTTTCTTAACCTGTTCGAACGAACCAGCCTGCATTTGGTAGAAGTAGATACCGCTTGCAACAGTTTTGCCCGAGAAGTCTTTGCCATTCCATGTTGCGCGGTGTGCACCGGCTTCATGCATGTCGTTGATGATTGTTGCAACTTTCTGACCGAGAATGTTGAAGATGCTGATAGCAACATTGCTGCGGACCGGAACGTTGTATTCAATCACGGTCGACGGGTTGAAGGGGTTCGGATAGTTCTGACCAAGTGCAAATGCACCGGGAGCAACTTCACCAACCGGCTTAACGCTGGTAAGAGCATTGAAGAAGTTGTTCGCCAAACCACCTGTTTCAACGCCAACATCGGAGATCCACATATACTTAGGATCGCTTGCAGGAGCTTTTGCCGTGTCGCTGCGGAATTCTAACGAACCTGCATCGAATGCTACGAACATTGTATTAAATGTTGCACCGCTGTCGCTAACACCAACTACGTTTGTGCCTGCGCCGTCTTTGAAGAGAGCTTTTCCTGCTGCATTCGGAGTCATTCCATCCGGATAAGCAGAGAATGCTAATTCAAATGTCGGGAAATGCCACAGTGTAGTAGCGCTGTCTGTGTTATATTTGATCAGGAAGTTAGTGAATTTGCTTGCCTGCGGAACGAGCTTGAAAGGACGGGTAGTCGGTGCAAGATCCTGCGGACCAAGTTTTGCTAAACCAAGATAATCAGCTTCAAATGTACCGGCTGCGAATGTTGTGTCGGCGCAATCAGGTTGAATGTAGCAACCATAATCCTGACTGGACATAAACAGGTTCTTTTTGGCAAGAGCTGTGCCTGTTTTGATCCATGCGTAAACTGCCGGATATACATTGCGTGCAGGGAAGGAACCATCGATCACTGAAACATTATCATACAATGCAAGAAGGTCTGCAACTTCGCCTATTCCGTCTGTCGGTCCTGACCAGCGGTCATATTTTGTGCTGGTGTTGTTGTAGATATAATTCGCACCGGCATTGGCAAGTGAATACTGAGCATTGTTATAGATCATCAAACGTGTCTGTGTTTTCTTGAAGATCTTATATGACAAATTCGAGGATTTTGTGCGGTTGCCGTTAACATCTGTGGCAACAACGTACCATAGCACTGTATCACCTACTGCG
>CAIVNT010000638.1 GCA_903907305.1 uncultured Ignavibacteriota bacterium | reverse complement strand
TATGTCACCGACGACAACGCCTTGCTGTTTGCCCGCGACCACCTCGCCCGCATCTTTCCGGGCACGCCCGTGTTCTTTTCCGGCGTGAATGATTACGGCGTGTGCACCAATCTCAATGCCGGCTACAAAGGACTACAGGAGCTGGGAAAACTGCTTCGTGCGGAACACTACGATCTGGTGATCGATATCCATGACAGTATCAGAACGAAATATCTTCGCTCGGCCTGCAAAGCGAAACAAGTGGTGGTGATGGATAAGCGGAAACTTGAACGCTGGCTGATGGTGAATCTGAAACGGAACGCATATTCTGATAATCTCTCCGTTGCCGAACGGTATATTGAAACTGTCGAAAAATTGGGGATTAAGAATGATGACAAAGGATTGGAGATATTCATTCCAGATTCGACATTGTTCGAGATCTCGGGAAAGATGGCGAAACTCCGTCTGAATGAATTTGAGAAGGTGATCGGTATTTGTCCCGGCTCCAAACATTTCACCAAACGGTGGCAGAAGGAAAAATTTGCTGAGGTGGCGGTCCGTGCTGCGCAGGAGTTCAAAGGTAAAGTGCTGTTGTTCGGCGGTAAAGAGGAACGCGAGTATTGTGATTTTGTTGCTGATGAGATCCGCCGGAGAGTTTCAGAACAGTCAGTCTCGAATTTTGCAGGCGAATTCTCTCTTCTTGAAACTGCTGCCGCGATGGAATTTTGCGATGCGGTAGTGACGAACGACAGCGGACTGATGCATCTCGCCGCAGCAAAGCAGCGAAAAGTAGTGGCGGTGTTTGGTTCCACGGTAAAAGAATTCGGATTTGCGCCGTACGGTACGGAATCCACCATAATAGAGAATAATACCTTGGACTGCCGTCCCTGCACTCATATTGGCAGAAAAGATTGTCCCAAAGGGCATTTCAAGTGCATGGTTGATATCATGGCGGATGAAGTTATCACGGCGGTCCGGACGATGCTCCAATCCTGATTTTCCATACTTGCCGCCATCCCCAAAACGGCCTAAAATAAGCTGATTCTTCGAAGTTGCTCCCAAAACAACCTGTTTTCCGTTGCATCTCTTTACCCCTTCTTCTATATTAGCCCACGTTTAACGACTATGACATTAACCCAATCGACAAAGACACTCCTTTCCGCTGTTAATGATGCTTCCGGAAAGACACTGAAGCGTTCACTGGATCTTGGAGTACTGCTTCAGATCGCTGAAGAACATTCCATGCAGGAACTGCTGGATGATCTTGCGTTCTCATCGAAGTTCATCGGTAAATCATTCGAACTGATGCAGAGGATCGGTAAGGACGGAAACGGGTACGAAAAACTTTCCGCAGAGTTCACCACTCAGATCTCAAAATCCCAATCCGTTCTGAAACAGCTTTTGGAATCATCCGATGCTGTTACGCGGGTGCATTTCGCCGGGAATTATCTGGAGATGAACACTCTGACAATGCAAAATCTGATGCAGCTCTATCACGATTTACACTGGTATAAAAATTATCAGCTTGACCAGCGCAGTGCATAACCGTCTTGTTACCGCATGAATGAGCTTCGCTTTCCGAATTGACGGATAATGCGAACGGATTTCAGAGCGGATCTTGTGGTTCATTGTTTTCCGAAAGGAACGTCGTATGTCAAAGAAGACCAAGAAAGTTAAAAAAGTAACAAAGACAATTAAATCGAAGAAGCCCTCCGCAAAACGTCCTGCACCAAAAATTGTCAAACGATCAAAACCGTATTCCAAACCCAAGCCGCGGGTGGCAGCTGTCGCCATTCCTTCTGCGCCGTTACCTCAAGTTCATCCTGTTACCGTGCAGACTGTTCACAATCCATTTCTCGATGTGCTGCACAATTTTGAATTGGCAGCGAAGAAGATCAATCTCAACGAAGAACTTGCTACGCTCATCCGCACGCCGGACAGGGAGCTTCGCGTGGAACTTCCTGTGATGATGGATGACGGAAAACTCCATTCCATTATTGGATATCGTGTGCAGCATAATAATGCGCGCGGACCGTACAAGGGGGGCATTCGGTACCATCAGGAAGTGGATCTGGACGAAGTACGCGCCCTTGCTTCGTTGATGACATGGAAAACTTCCGTCGTGGATATCCCGTTCGGCGGTGCAAAAGGAGGAGTGACGATCGATCCGACGAAACTTTCCGTCGGGGAATTGGAACGGCTCACTCGTTCGTTCACATCCAAAATCGATATGATCATCGGACCGTCCGAAGATATTCCCGCGCCTGATGTGAACACGAATGCTCAGACCATGGCGTGGATGATGGATGAATACAGTAAATCGCATGGATATTCACCCGCAGTTGTCACCGGAAAACCGATCGAACTTGGAGGTTCACTCGGCAGGGACGAAGCGACCGGGCGCGGTGTATGTATTGCACTTCGTGAAGCGGCCAAGACCCACCGGATAGACCTGAAAAAGATCACCGTAGCAGTTCAGGGATTCGGAAATGTTGGGTCGCATACAGCAAGGATTCTGGAGCAGGAGATGGGCGTGAAAGTGGTCGGCATCAGTGATGTGAAGGGAGGTATCTACAATCCTCGCGGAATAAAATATTCAGATGCAGTCGCTCAGATCAAAAGCACCGGCAGCGTGATTGGAATGAAAGGTTGTGTCAAATTGACAAATGAAGAATTGTTGGAACTGAAATGCGACATTCTCATTCCGGCGGCGCTCGGTAATCAGCTGAGAGCGGACAACGCCGGCAAGGTCCAAGCAAAGATGATCATCGAAGCAGCGAACGGTCCCACAACGGTTGAAGCGGATGAGATATTTGCTGCGAAGAGAATTCCCGTCATACCGGACATTTATGCGAATGCGGGGGGAGTGACGGTCAGTTATTTTGAATGGGTGCAGAATGTGCAGCGTTTCCGGTGGGAATATCTGAGAGTGATCAATGAACTGGAAAAGATCATGACATCGAGTTATACGGCGGTCCATATCACTGCCGAACGTCACAAAGTATCTCTCCGCATAGGAGCATTTATTCTGGCGGTTGAACGTGTTGCGAAAGCAGCAAAACTGCGTGGAGTATAATTGTGATCGCCGTGAGGAGATTATTCCATTCATATCTCAGCATTGCTGTTTTTCTGTGTGCATTGCTCTTTTTGGTCGATGGATGTAAACCACGTATCCGAAGGTCAGAATCGGACAATGATATCCGGGAAGCGATGGATGTGATGTTAATGGATGATGCTCAGAAGAAATTTTATCTTGATAATCATGTCGGTGAACCGCTAGAAAGACTTCAGCGGACATTGAAGAAATATGAATACATGACCGGTGAAGTGAACTATCAAGATTATTTCCTTAATAAAGAGATATCAGTAAAGGCTCAATTGGAGAACGGGAGGATACGATCGGTGAAAGCAACATTTGATAATGGTTCTACAGCGAAGGAATTCTTTTCCGTCCGAAATTCTCAAGTGGTCGACAGCGCACTGCGGTTCTATCCTGATGGAATGTTGTTCTCCCGTCGGGTGTACACTGTGGACTCGACTCGGAGGTTATACGATGAATTCCATCCGAACGGAACACTGCGGAGCAGAAACATCAACAACAGTCTCTATACATGGTTCGAAAACGGTGTTCTGTCCGGGACATATATCTTCAACGGTGAGCAAGTGGGCGAAAGAAGACTCTGGCACCGGAACGGAAAGATCAAAGAGATCTCCTTTTGGGTGAATGACACGATGAATGGGCATTACCGGGAATGGGATTCAACGGGACACGTTCTTCGTGATATGGTTTTTGTTATGGGAAAATAAAAAGCAGTTCACAAAAAGGGAGTTAATTCTGAACATCTATGAACTTATTAAATATTGAATTACCGCCCGATGCCGTTGCGGAATTGGAAAAAGGGAACAGGATCGAAGCAATTAAGATCGTTCGAACAGCAAAAGGACTCGAGCTGAAAGATTCGAAAGATCTTGTTGAAACGTATCTTCATGAACATGAGGATCTTCACCAGAGGTTTTCTGTGATCCAGTCTGAACATAACCGGGGGGCACTCTTGAAATTTCTGCTGTTGATCGGAATTGCTGTTGTTATGGCATATCTCTTCTCTTTGAAATGAGAGCGGCTTCCGCAAATTCATAACTGTATCTCTCGCAAAGGCGCAAAAATAAGTCAAAACAATTATTTTTGCTTCTTTGCGAGATTAGAAGCGGTCTCAAAAATGGTTATTCTTTGTCATGCCGACCCCCGATATTCATCGGGGTCAACTCCGTCGAGGCATGATTCACGTGAACTGTCACACTTCTGCCGAAGGCATCCCTTGGGGAGACTCCCTGCTTTCCGGCAGGCAGGCGCTCAGCGTGACAATATTTCGTTTTTGAGATGGCTTCTAGTTGTTTTGATATCGACAATATTACCTGAATTCAAATCCTCCTCACTAACAATCCCGGAGTCCTCATGAGACGTAAACTGATCGTTCTCTCAGCAGTATGTACAATTGCACTGGCATTCATCCTCTATACTAGCAGGCTGTTGAAAAATGAGTTATCAGAGCAAATTTATCAGTGTC
>CAIVNT010000637.1 GCA_903907305.1 uncultured Ignavibacteriota bacterium | reverse complement strand
CAATTACTACGTTGACACTCCCCTCAAATTTTGCTACACTTGGACACAACATTTCTTACTATAAAAAATACTATGGCAAACCTTACAAAAGAACGGCACATCGGCAGAATCAAAAGCATGACCAGCTCCGCATTCGTTGTCTCATTGGACGACGACCTCTTTACAATGGAGAGGACGGTGAACGGAAAGAATTACCGCATCGGACAGATCGGTCAGTTCATTGTTATGCCGGTTGGTGAATATGAAGTTGTCGGTGTGATCAACAAAGTGTACCAAGCGTCCGAACTTAATCGGGAAATGGAAGCCCAGGTGATCGGCTCCGTGCAGAATGGAAAATTCCAAAAAGGTATCGCTTCGTATCCGACACTCGGCGGCGATGTGTATATGACGGATGAAGAAGGGGTGGCGACGATCTTTGCTTCATTTGCGCAATATGGATTCGCTGTCGGCGATATCTCGGGATTTCCCGGCGAGCGGCAGTATATCGATCCGAATAAATTCTTTGGAAAACATCTGGCCGTCCTCGGATCATCCGGTTCCGGTAAATCCACAACGGTTGCATCCATTCTGCAAAAAGTTCAGATGTTCGAAAATACACACGTGATCATTCTGGACATCCATAACGAATACTCTTCAGCGTTCCGGGAATATGGCAATCTGATCAACATCACAGAACTGGAGATGCCGTACTGGTTCATGAATTTCGAGGAGATGCGCGAGATGTTCGTAGACGATCAGGAATCATCCGCGCAGAGCCAGATCATGATGCTGAAGGATCTTGTGCTGAATGCAAAAAAATCACGGAACCAGGAACTACAGTCCATTCTTACCGTTGATTCTCCGGTCTATTATGATCTGAATGAGGTCCGTGCAAAATTCCAATTCTTCGATACTGAGCGCGTCACCACTAGTACCGGTGTGCGCGAGGGACCGTTCTTTGGACAGTTCTCCCGTTTTCTCGTCCGACTGGACAGCAAGATGACAGATCTTCGATACGGATTCATGTTCAAGCCGAAAAAGTTCAAGGATTCGAATGCGCTCAAAGATATTCTGAACAAACTGCTCGGCATCGAAAATAAAAAGCAGATCACCGTCATCGACCTGAGCGGTGTGCCGTTCGATATCGTCAACACCATCGTTGCATTGTTGGCGCGGACTGTATTCGATTTCAATTTTTGGAATAAGGATAAAACTGAATTCCCGATCCTGATGCTCTTTGAAGAAGCGCATAATTATCTGCCGCAGATTCCCACGCCATATAATAGAGCTGCGAGGAAGATCGTAGAGCGGATCGCCAAAGAAGGAAGAAAATACGGTGTGGGATGTATGATCGTCAGTCAGCGTCCTTCGGAACTTTCCGAAACGATCCTTTCGCAGTGCAATAACTTCGTTATTCTGCGTTTGACGAATCCGACCGACCAAGCGTTCGTGAAAAAACTGGTGCCGGATTCATTCGCAGGGATGTTCGATATGCTTCCTTCGATGCGTCAGGGTGAAGCATTATTCGTCGGTGACGCAACGGCATTGCCGTCCCGTGTGCAGCTCGATTTTCCGCAGCCGCCTCCGAACAGTTCGGATATCCTCTTCTATGACAAGTGGGTGGCAACGGATCGTCCGACCAATGTAAGCGATGTGGTCGATCGTTGGTGGAAACAAGAGCGCGATCCTCATTAAGCGTATGGTTCGATGCAAGGAAGTGTTGTATGAAATGCACATATTGCGGCAACGAGATCCCGTCCGGCGAAGAAACTACCGGAGAGGGAGTGTTCTTTTGTAACACTATTCATCGGTATTCCTGGAAACAATCCGGCTCTCAAAGTATTGTCGCTGCCGGGGCGAATGTCTCAAAACCGATATTGCCGACCATTCCATCGAAAACAGACCTACCGAGGAAAATCATCGGTTCGCTCGCGTATTCCGCCGCTTCGTATTTTTTCCTTGTTGTTCTTCTCGGTGCGTTAATGGGAGGCATTGCCGGAGTGGAGGCGGGAAAGAACGGGCAGGATGCTGCGGAAGCCGGGAGGATCGCCGGCGAAAATTTCAGCAGAACATACGGTCTCTTTATTCTGATCCTTTGTATCATATTATCCACTGTCGGTTCGTTCAAAGGATATCTTCCTCTGACAACATCATCGAAACAATGAATCTGCAATTCTGATGCGTAATCGTTTAGAACTTAAAATACTTTTGCTGATCATTCTTGTCCTCGTTATCGGATTCGGTTCGTACGTGATGATCTCCATTCACCGCGAATCCGAAGCCTTGTTGGAACAGCAGCGGGAAAAATCACGGCTCTTCGGCGAGACGGTAATGGTCGGTATCAGGAATGTGATGCTTTCCGGAAAAGCGCCGTATGCTTCGGAACTGGTGAGCGATGCAAGAGAAAATCTTCGGTTCGGTACGCTGCGTGTCTATAATAATAAAGCAAAAGAAGTATTTCCGGATGAAGGACGGGGGATCATTTCCGGAGCGGGCGATCAACATGTCCGTTCGGCGATCGATTCGAAACATGCTGTTATGTTCGAGCAGAAGGACTCGACAGGACAGCAATTCGTGAGGGTCGAACCGTTGCTGAATGAGAAGGAATGTCAGCAGTGTCACAACAGTAATCATGCAGTGCGCGGAGTAACGCGGCTTTCGCTCAATCCCGCATTGATGACCACGCATGCGAAGGATATGGAATCCAACAATTTTGAACAAACGCAGCAGGAAGTGGTTGAGATCATCAGTAATACGCTCGCGGCCAGTTTCAAGAATATTATGCTTGCGGGACAGGGTGAATTGATGGATACGCTGGTGCTGCGGACATCGCGTCTGCCGTTCATCGCAAAGATCAAAGTGTATGACCGATTTGGAGCGGTCCATTTCGGCGAAGAAGAGAATCTTGCGTCCGAAGAGACAGTGATGGACGCGATCAAACACCAGGTGCCGGTCGTCTATCCGGAAAAGAACGGGCGTGTGCTCACGCGATTGATCCCATTCAGAAATGAAGAACGGTGTCAGGTCTGTCATGGTTCGAAGAGTCAATGGCGCGGGGTCATGGAAGTGTCGCTGAAAGTGGATCAGCTGAAGATGAAGCCGGTGGAACTGGAGAAGCAACTGACGGAGATGCTTCAGGCGACGGTCGGTGTCGGTTTCCGAAGCATCATGCTTGTGGGAAAGGGAAGTTACGCCAGAGCGTTCATCAACGATGTGCGGAATATCAGCGCGGTGAAGGAGCTCCGTGTGTTCGACAATGCATCGAACGAACGGTTCGTAAACAGTCAAAAGAAAGATTACGGTCTGGACTTTGTCCGCAATGCACTGATGAAGGATACGATCATCGAAGCAATGCAGACGATCGACGGAGAGGAATATCTCGTTCGGTATTCCACCTTGCGGAATGAGAAGCGATGTCAGGTCTGCCACGGGGACGATCATACGATCCGTGGTGTGGTTGGAGTCACCACGTCCATGGCCGCAATCAACGCCACGATCGATAAGAATCAGATCTATTCACTACTGGCAGGCGCGCTCACGATCATCCTTGTCTGGGTGGTGCTGCGTGTCTTTATAAAGGTCGTCGTTGTGAACCCCATCGATACCATTGGCAAGGTTGTTCGTGAAGTGGGGAACGGAAATTTTTCCATTTCAACGAATATCGGTTCCAACGACGAGATCGGTGATCTCGGGATACGGATCAACGAAATGATCATTGGTCTGAGGGAACGGTTCCATCTTGAGAAATTCGTCTCCAGGCAAACAGTGGATTATGTTCAGCGCGCATCTGAATTGGGTGTGAAGCTCGGCGGCGAGCGAAAAGTAGCGACGGTATTCTTTTCGGACGTACGGGGGTTCACGGCGTTCTCCGAAAAAGTGGAGCCGGAGCGTGTCGTGGGAATGCTCAATTCCATCCTCAGCCGTCAGGCGGCGATCGTGAAAAAATTCGACGGCGATATCGATAAATATGTAGGGGATGAACTTGTGGCGGTCTTTCAGGGTGAAGAAATGGTGAAGAATGCCGTGCAATGTTCCATCGAGATACAGCAGATGATGCGTTCAATTCCAGAAATGACCGGAGATGACATTGCCATAGGTATCGGCATCAATACCGGTGAAATGGTCATGGGAGCGATGGGGAGCGAGGACAGGATGGACTTTACCGTGATCGGCGATTCAGTGAATCTCGGTGCTCGTCTCTGCAATGCGGCGGGACGCGGACAGATCATCATCTCGGAATATTCCGCGCAGTATATCATGAAAGACCCATCTATCACACTCAACAAACTTTCGCCGATCAAAGTGAAAGGGAAAGAATCGCACATCGAGATCTACGAAGCTATTGCGAAGGAACAGTAAGCGATATGCCGCGATTCTTTTCCGTTCGATGTATCCTTCAGTTTTTGTTCATCGCTTCAGTTGCTCCATTCCTGTATTCTCAAGCACCGAAACATGAAGTCCGTGCCGTTTGGATCTCCGCCGCAAGCGGTGACTGGCCGCGCTCGAACGATCCTGCGGAACAGCAGCGTTCGCTCATCGACATCTTCGACGTTCTTAAAAAAAATAATTTCAATACCGTTTTTTTTCAAGTACGACCGCGCGGCAATGTTCTCTACCGCTCATCCATTGAACCGTGGGCGCCGCAGCTTGCCGGCGTAATGGGAAAGGATCCGGGCTACGATCCGCTGGAGTTCGCTGTTGAACAGGCGCATAAGCGAGGATTAGAGATCCATGCGTGGTTCAATGTTGCCAAAGTATGGGGAAGTGAACAACTGCCGCAGAATCCTCAGCATATTACCAGAACGCATCGGAATTGGGTGAAATTGACCGACAATGAATGGTGGGTTGATATGGGAATCCCAGAAGCGCGTGAATACACCGAACGTCTCGTGAAGGAACTCATATCAACGTATGACGTGGATGGTCTTCATTTTGATTATATCCGGTATCCGTCGGAAAAATTTGAAGACTGGGGGTCATTCTCTAAATGGAGTGACGGGCTGGAACGGTCGGAATGGCGGCGCAACAATATCACCGCGTTCGTCCGTGACTGTTATGCGATCGTTCAGCAGGAAAAGCCGTGGATCAAAGTCGGTTCTGCACCGCTCGGTATCTATCAGTCCATCGCCGGTGCGCAATCCACCTTTAACGGATATTTCGGAGTGTTTCAGGATTCCCGCCGATGGCTCCGCGAAAGGATCCATGATTATATCGCACCGCAACTGTATTGGTCCATCGGCGAGCAGAAGAATCCGAACGATCCGGATTTTTTTGCACTGAGCAATGACTGGGTGCAGGAGAATTACGATCGTCACGTGTATGTTGGGATCGGAGCGTATCGGGAAAACGTGTTAAGCGAGATCCGTGAGCAGGTGATCACAACAAGAGTGGAGGGAGCGAACGGACAGGCATTCTTCCGCTATGAAAACATCGGCAACGTGATATCGAAGATCGGAGAGTTGTATGCGTTTCCCGCCCTCTTCCCTGTGATGAGCTGGAAAGATTCCGTTCCGCCGAATTCACCGAAGAATATTTCTGTGACGGCGATTCAGAACGGAGCGTTGATCCGATGGGGAGAACCCGATGCAGCGCCGGACATGGAACAGCCGATCCGTTACATTGTCTACCGCTCACTGCAAAAAACAGTGGATACCAAACGGGCGGAGAATGTTCTTGCCATCATTCCCGCATCGGAGCGGCTGTATCAGGACGAAACTTCTTCCGACAAAAAATATTCCTATGCCGTTACGGCGGTGGACCGCGCGGGAAATGAGAGCGGTTCAACAGGAAAGACCGTCACCGAAGCACAGTCCCTATTCTCTCGATACTCAAAACCTGATACAGGATTCGAACTTTTACAGACTGCTTCGGTCGGTACGAACGGAAGATCGTATGTTTCCTACGAACTTTCAAAAAGAACATTTGTAACGATCGCACTTCGCCCTGCTACCGCACTTCAGGACACAGTGATCGTGCGGCAGACGAAAGAGGCTGGCACCCACATCCTTTCGATCGATATGAATCACTATCCACCCGGAACGATCGAATATCGGTTGACGGCGGACGGATCGACAGCTACGGGAACTATCGGCTCACGCTAAACATTCTCATCGTTATACCGAGTGTATTATTGTCATTCTGAAACGATGGAAGTATGCATTACCGATCGGTAAAATTCTGAAACAATCTCATTCTCTTCGCTTTCCAATGCTTTTTCAACAATTACTCTTCCCTCATTGCCGCCGACGCTCAACAGTGCCAATGCGGCAGACATTTTCACATTGTCAGCATTGTCTTTAAAAAGAAGTTCTTTGAGCTCATTAACAGCACCGATCAATTTGTATTTACGGACGAAATTTGCGGCGCTGATCTTTACGCCGACATTTTCCGACCGTAGATTTGCTTTGTAGTTCAGTTCCGCTTTGATCCAGTCGACGGCGGAATTAGTATCGCTCTTCGGAGTAGATGCAAATAGAGAGGAAACACCGAACAATACTGCGAACAGCACATGGAATTTTTTCATAACTCCTCCTCTGGGATATGATGGAAAAAGTGTGACATAGAAATGATTTTTCGGCGGGTGAATATTCAAACGCATGGAACGGAAAAAAGTTTCTTGAAAAGATTCAAGAATATCATTCCGACATCAGAGCGGCGCAGCGATACCGATATGGCGGTTTAAGAAAAGGAGGAAACGGTGAAGAGAATTTGAATATTGTGATGCGGTGTTGACAATCGTAATGCTTT